>CANQDH010000001.1 GCA_947591565.1 uncultured Bacilli bacterium
CTAAATCATCAGGTAATTTTACTTTAAATTCATTTCTACTATCTTCAATAACATCTGTCATTATTACTGCCTCCTATTTTCTAACTATAATTATACTATATATTTAAAATTTTTCCTAGCAAATTTCCTAATAAATTTCCTAATAAATTTCCTAATAAAATTTGATAAAGATATTGAAATAGAATTTTAAAAAAATTTTTTTATTAAATAATAATGCCTATCTAAAAAAATGAAATTGAGTTATAATAGTTTTAACAATTAATTATTTAATTAAGGGGGCCCTACTATGTTAGTATATCGTCTTTGTAAAAATACAGAAATAACCAATATTTTAAATTTTAAAAACTTTTCCCAAGTTGGCAATTATTTTCCTAAAAATGAAAAATTAAATACTAATTCATATAAGGAAAATATTAAATATTTACATTTTTTTAAAGCTAAAAGTGATTTATTATATTTAGCACTTTCCACTAATAATTGTATTTGTACATATGACATTCCTTGTTATATATTAGAACTTAATAGAGGAACGGGGTTTTATTTAGATTACTATAATTTTAAAGACATAAAAACTGTTGATGAATTTGCTATTCCAATTGATCAATTACATTTTTCAAATTTAGTAAAAGTGGAAAAAATTATTAATTATATTGATATGGATGATTGGTTAGATACTTTTAATAGTAATGTTGAAGTAATTTATAGTAATAATAGTATTTTAAAGCATTTAATGTCAAAGGCCAATATAGATGATGTAATAAAGCTATATAATATATTAATGGCAGATGATATTGTTTTACAAATAAATAATAATTTTGATGAATTATGCCAAATAATTCCTGAATTAAAAAATATGATTGGATTTGAACATAAACATCTTCATCATCATTTAGATGTTTGGCAACATACGCTTTTTGCTTTAAGTTTAGCGGTACAGGATTTTGATATTCGCTTAGCTTTATTATTACATGATATTGGTAAACCATTTTCTTATTTTGAGCAAGATGGGGTTCGTCATTTTCCTAATCATCCTGAGGTATCTTGTAAAATAAGTCAAAATATTTTAAAAAGATTAGGCTTTAATGATAAATATATAGAAAAGATGGGTTATTTAATTAAATATCATGATAAAAATATTACTTTAAAAGAAATAAATAATAACCCCAAATTAATTTATTCTCGATATTTAGTGCAAGAATGTGATGCCCTTGCTCATAATCCAGAAAAACTAAGCAAAAGAAAAGTATATTTAGAAAATACTAAAAAACTAATATTTAAAAAATAAATATTGTTAAATAACAAACTTATGATAATATATTATCGGGTATTGATATTTGTATCAAATCGTTATGGTGAAAGTTGTAGATATCTTCTACAATCAGTTTATTGAGGCTTAAACTCACAAGTGTGTGAGTTTTCTTTTATTTAAAATTTATTTTGACAAAATAAAAACGCACTTGTAAATTGACAAAATCAATTAAAGTGGTTATATTTTAATAATTTTTATCAATTATTTAAAGTAACTCTCATCTATTAATGGTACAATATCTATTGCTGGTTCTTCATATGGATGTACTTCCCTTAATTTAGATATTACTTTTCTAACTTGATCAATATCACAAACAAACTCTAATTTTTCCTCTTCCACGAATTCTAGTTTATTCTTTTCACCAATATATGAATTCGCATTATCATTAGGCATAAAAGTACCTGTTGATTTTGTTGAAGAAGTGCAATAAGTATAATCTCCAATTACTCCTGCACCAACTTCACATACAGCTTTTCTAACTTCTTCTACATTTTCTGGTGGGATAGTTACAAAAATTTTTACCTTATTAATATTTATGTTCATTCTAAATTTTCCTCTAATCTTTTCTATATATTTTCAATACTTGGTAAAGTATTTTCTAAAAACTCAGGTATTTCAGATAATATTTTATATTCACTTACGCCCATAGGTTTATTTATATCTTTTAAAGCAAGTTCTGATGTTGCTTTCTTTTTATCTTTACATAACAATACTCTAAAGGTTGGATTATCATTTTCATCTTTAAAATATTTACCTACAGCACTTAAATAAAATTAAGTTTACCTATGTATTCCAGTTTAAATTCAGTTGTTTTTAGTTCAATAACTACATAACTTCTAACTTTCAAATTATAAAACAATAAATCAATATAATAATCTTCATTTTCTATTTCTAAATGATGTTATTCACAGAAATTATTCAATAACCTCCGGCATAGGTAAATCAAAGGTAACGTGCTTAAATTGCTCTATATTTTGTTCTTTACAAAGTTCTGAATATTTATCGTCCCAAGATAACCTGTATGCTTTTTTTACATCCAAATTTAAAATTTTAACCCACTTTAAAGCAACATCTTCTGGATTTTTATCTTTACTTTTATTTTCAATTTCAACAGCTATTCCAAATGGATATTCATCTACGGAAATTTCAATATCATCATTTATAAATAATGTTCTATACCTTTCATAACTTTCTATAGACTTCATTTTTAAAACATTATTTATTAAAAACATTAAATTATCATATTCTTCGTATTTAATATCAAGTTCTACCTCTTCTTCTTTATTTACTTCAGTTGAAATTGTTATAGGTAAACGTCTTTTCCAGCTTATTTTACATTTTGAAACTGTAGAATCTTTTGTCACCCTAACTCTAAATCGCCCATCTATCTCTTTGGAATAAAAACTCATACTTTCACAAGGATGGTCAAATTGTATTGTTTTTTCATAACACCTATTTTTCATTTGTAATTCTTTTTTTGAACTTAATAAAGAAATAATATCATTTAATTTATTTTTAGAAAAATAATATCTTAATTCATATTCCATATCATTAATCTCCTTTTTTCATCAAACTATATTTATAATTTTATTAATAAAATTTTTAATTCGTATACTTTAAATTTAAAACAAATTGGCTAGTAAAATTTCTTGTTAGAGTTTTGAAAATAGTGTAAAAAACACTGCAATTATATCATTTAATAAAAATACATGATTAAATCTATGTTTCTAGTATTTTATCAATATAATCTATTGATTTGTGATGATATTCTAAGCAAAAATATTTTCTAATAGAACAGACTATATTGGTTAAACATTCATTATAATTATTTTTAATTTTCATCATAAACAACACCTCTAGTAATATTATACATTATGAAAAAAATTGTAAATATTGTTGAAAATTGCTTTACAAGGAAAAAGGAGAATTTTAAGTGTATGTGTACTATCATCCTTAAACTTCTATTCTTTAACAAAAACTAAAAAGATATTTATGTCAAATTCCATAATCACTTCTTGCATTTTTATAAATGCTAATATTACTAATCAATCTTATTACAATTAATAATTTTTTCTAATTCTTTATAAACTTTATCGACTTCCTCTTTTAATCCTTCGATAGCTACAACATTCATAACTGGTTCTTCATATTCATCAATTTCAAATTTAACATTATTTTTTTCATAAACATATCTTTTTCGCTTTAATACTTTTTTATTTGTTAATCCTAATATTTCTATTAAAGAAGTGACAAATTCTTGATTATCATCATTTATAATTAAATCTTTTGATTCTCTTGATACTTTTAAATAATTATCATTCAAATTATCATCTTTAAAATTTAATACTTTTAAGACTTTATCACTATAAATATTTTCGGTAACACGAGCCATTATAGGACCTCCATTTTTATACAATATTCGTGTTTGAAAATATTTATCTTTTTTGTTATATTTATTTAATTTACAATACTCTATAAAGTCTTTTATATCTTTAACTTTAAAACTATATTCATATTCTTTATGCATTATTTATTTTCCTTTCTCAATAGTTGATTAGAACAATTATATCATATCTTTTGATAGTTTTAAGGTATAGTCATTAGTTTTTCCTAAAATTTATTATACATTTTATTTCACAAATAAAAAGTATTTTTTAATAAATTTTTTTAAATATTAAATATATATTTTTAACATTAGAATATAATTAATTAGGTGATTATATGGATATATATAAAAAAGCCTTAGATAAAATAGAAAATGATCAAAAATGTAAACCTAATGGCTTTTCCGTAATAGGTCCTACTGGTCCTACGGGCCCAACTGGACCAGCTGGACCTGCCCTTAATATATTAGGAAGTTTTGAAAGTTTAGAAGATTTAGAAAAATATGTTCCTACAGGTGATTTAGGAGAAGCATTTATCATTGGTGAACAACTATTTGTATGGACAGATGAAGGATGGTTTGATGTTGGAACAGTTAAAGGACCTACTGGTAATATTGGACCGCAAGGTGAAATGGGACCACAAGGTATTCAAGGGCCTCAAGGCGAAATAGGACCTCAAGGTGTACAGGGGCCTAAAGGAGACATCGGTCCGCAAGGTGAAATGGGCATACAAGGATTTCAAGGACCACCAGGTGTACAAGGACCACAAGGCATTCAAGGTGATATAGGGCCTACCGGTCCGCAAGGTAACATAGGTCCAATGGGTCCTGCTGGAACACCAGGAACCAGTGTTACGATTTTAGGAAATTTTAATACTCTCCAAGAATTAAAACAAGCTGTTTCGGAAGGAAAACCAGGTGATGCATATCTTGTTGGTCCTGATTTATACGTATGGTCCGAAGATAATAATGATTGGAAAAATGTTGGACAAATAAAAGGTCCTAAAGGGGACCAAGGAGAACAAGGATTACAAGGACCTAGAGGCCCTCAAGGTGAAATGGGGCCACCAGGTGTACAAGGTCCGCCAGGTATCCAAGGGCCTAAAGGCGAGCAAGGTCTTCGAGGTGAACCAGGTATTCAAGGCGAGCAAGGATTACAAGGACCTATGGGACCACAAGGTATTCAAGGAGATCCGGGGGCTAGAGGTCCAACGGGTCCAACGGGAGCAACAGGACCTATGGGATATCCGGGACCAGAAGGACCTAAAGGAGAACCTGGTTCGCAAGGACCTATGGGACCTAAGGGCGATATAGGAAATACTGGTCCTACCGGTCCTAAGGGAGAACCAGGCCCATTACAAGTTCCAGCAGCTTTCTTTATGACAGCTAACGATGATTTAGACGCATATGGTATTACCGTAGCATCAGGTAGCAGAGTTCCTATCGATACCAAAATATACGATATGAATAATAATTTTGTTTTAAATAGTGATAATACTATTACCTTTAAAGAAGGTGGCGTTTATCGTATTGATTTTATGGTTCAATCATATTCATCTAGTTCTGCCATTTATCCTGGTCAATATGAAGTAATTGGTGTTGGCCTTCGCAAAGTTGGTGAACCAACCATTTATATTGGTGGATCTACTTGGGACCATCAAGAACCAGTTGTTAGAATTAATGCGCATGGCATCGTTACAACTGTTTTAAATAATGATATATTTGAGGTCATAAATACGGCTCAAGATACAATTCATCTCGTAAGTCCAAGTTCTAATAATTTAATAACAAAATCCTTCTTTGCTAATCCTATTTTTACGATGGTTATTGAAAAATTAAAATAAAAAGGATAAAAATCCTTTTTATTTTAATTTTTCATCTTTTTCCTTAAATTTTTTTAACCTAAGAGTAGTTAAACTACTAAGTGTCTTTGCAAAAACCTCGCAAACATCGGCTTCATATCAACACCAAATGTTCTAAACAAACTAACTTCAGGAGGAAGATGCAAACATTATAGAAAAAAACCAAATATTTAGTTTTCCTTTTTTACAGTAAAACCAATATCTTCAATTTTTTGTTCAATTAAACTAGAATCTAATTCATCATGAAAAGTAATCTTGACCATACCTGTTTCATGACTAGCCATAACTTTTACAACACCATTAATAGTTTCTAAGGCGTTTTTTAATCTATTTTCGCAGCCGGAACATACCATTCCATCAACTTTTATAGTTATCTCTTTCATAACATCACTCTTTCTATGATATATCAGTTAGCAATGATTTGGCATAATTATCATATTCATTATATGTATAACTACCATCTAGTAAAAAGGCTTTATATTTTTCTAAATAATCTTGAGCTGATATAAAATCATATTTAAAATTAGTATTTATATTACTACACAATATAGCTTCAATGTAACTAACTAATCCATTTCGGCTATCAGCATCTGTTTCTATTAAATCTTCTATTGCATACATAAAGGTTTCTTTAGGTGTTTGAACTAATTCATTATATATACTAGAACTTTTACTAATATAATCATATGGATTAGATGAAGAAGTAGGACCATTTTCTACAATAGAATTTATTTTATTTAAAATAGTATCCTTATCTAATTTTTCATACTTATTTTGTTCATCATCTAATTGATGATTATTATCTTGTTCATTTACTGGGCATACAAATTTACTATTTTTAAAAAGGACATTTACGGTAACTTGATTTTCATCTTGACTGCAATAATAAGTATCTACTAAAATACCTTTTACAACATAATTATCATCGCCCAAATTTTCTTTATGACTTATAATAGGACTATTTTTCAAGATATACGCCTGGCATGTATCTAAAATAATACATCCTAGCATGATGCATAATATAATAACAACTATTTTGATACTTTTTTTCATTTTTTCCTCCAACCTTTTCTATTTATATTATATCACTTACGCATAATACTTTAAAGAATTATTACTTTTTTACTTCCATAATTAATCTTTTTAAGTAATAATTTAATTATGTACATATTTTCCAAAGATATGATTATTTTATTCTTCGTTTACTAAACTACTATCCGTAATGATATTTTTATATACATAAACATTTTTACTAGCAATAAGTTCTTTAACAAAACTTGAATACTTACTATTTGGTGTAATAATGTATAATCGATTTTTCGTTCTAGTCATTGCAACATATAATAATCGTCTTTCTTCTGGATAAGCAATCGTTTCTATGGAACGAGGTTTAATTAGTTTAATAATCGGTTCATCTTCTAGTTTAGATGGAAAACCATATTTACTATCATCAGCATTAACTAAAATACAATTATCATATCCAAGACCTTTAGAAGCATGAATAGTTAAAAAAGTAAGACGAAGTTTAGGATATTTTTTATATATAATTTGTTCATTATTCTTTTTAGCAAAATGAGAACTATTTAAAATAAAGTTTTTATCATTTCGGTACCTACTAAGAATTAATATACTTCCATTTGGATTTTCATGATATATTTTTTCAAGGATTTGTATTAAAGCATTTTCCTTAGCCTCATATGATTTATATTTTATTTTATCTTGATATCGATAAATTTCAATTGGATTATCTATATGTTTCATGGAAATTAAATTTTTATCAATTTGATTTCGATTTTTTAAAATAAAATCATGAGCAATATCAATCAATTCTTGACTATTTCTATAAGTATTATTAATAGGTATCATTTTAGCACCTGCTAAATAGGATTTAAAATTGGTAAAAAGTTTAATATCGGAACCAGCAAATCCAAAAATAGATTGCCAGTCATCACCTACGGCAAATATTTTAGCATCAAATAAATCAGATAATTTTTTCGTTAAATTATATCTTTGGCAAGATATATCTTGATACTCATCAATAATGATATAATTATAATCGATTCCAAGATCAGATTCTTTGACTTTCGTTATTAACCTATATGCCTTATTAATCATATCATCAAAATCTATTTTATAATTTTTAGATAAATAGTTTTCATAATATATATAAATATTCTTCATTATAGTTAACTGCTCTTTTAATAAATCATCTTCTACTTGATTAATGAATCTATCAAAATCTTCAAGAGTGTAATTTTGTGATTTAAATAAAGAAATAAATGGAATAGCAAGTTTATCAATAAATTCGGTAAAATAACTATCTTGTGATGTATCTTTTAGTTTATTAAAAATTTCAATATCACTTCTAGGTATTAAATGAAAGCCATGCCTGCAAAGTTGTTCTTTTAATTGTTCTAAATAAGTTTTACCATCTTTTGATTTAGAATATGTGATAATAAAAGGTGTATCATTTACCATCCTTTGGTGATAATTAATTTTTAAATTCATATTCTTTAAATATTTTTTTAAACTTTCATCATCATACATACTATTTTTTAATTTATCATCGACACCAAAATGTTCAATATAGCAAAAATTTTCAAGTTGTGAAATATAAAAATCAGGTTTATATTGTTTATTATTATCTAAATGTTTTTCATATGGTTTTTCATATTCATAATCAATACTATTTTTATATAAATAATTAGCGATATCAACTTCTTCACGACTTTTTAAATATTCACCATTAATTGATTTATAATATAGTCTCCTTTTAGATGTTTGAGTTTCAATATATTTTTTTATATTAAAATGACTATCGTGCAATTTTCGATTATATTCAAAATTATGATAATCTTCAAAATTATCAAACTTTATCCAATTATCACTAAAACGGGTCTTTTTACCAAAGGCTTTAATAAAATTATTAAATAAGACTTTATCTTTAAATAAAATATTTTTTATATAACTAGAAATAACTTTATATTTACCGGCTTCATCAATAATAGAATATTTTGTTTTGGTTGCTTCATTAATAATTTTGACACCTAAACTATGGAAAGTATAGACATCGACGTCTTTTAACCCAAATCCATCGTGAATTCTTGATTTTATTTCATTTGCCGCTTTATTTGTAAAAGAAATAACAACAATTTCCGTTTGCTTAACATGGCACTTATCTACTAAATATTTTACTTTAGCAGCCATGGTTGTTGTTTTACCAGATCCAGCACCTGCAACAATAATAAGATTATCTTCTTCAGCAATAATTGATTGTCTTTGATTATTATCTAATTTAATATGTGGATCAATTTCATCAAAAAGATGATCAAAATAATCTTTATATTCTTTGGTTTTATCATTTAGATAACGTAAATTATTATTTTTTAATAATTTCTTTTTATCTTCAAACATTCTCCTAATTTTATTTTTGTCTTCTTCTTTAGCTTGAAGATTATCAAGATTATCATAAATATTTTGATATTTATTAATAAATGTGTCATACTTTTTTAACCCTATATATTTCTTACCATCTAAAAACAAACTAAATTCATCTAATATTTTTTTAATATCCATATATACCACCTTTAAACAAGTTAAAGACTATACTAGCTCTTTATTCTATCTTATTATAACACACTTTTTATACATTTTAAAAGCAAGTAAGTTACTTGCTTAATTATTTTCGATTTCTTCTTCAATACGCATTAGCTGATTATATTTACAAATTCGATCTGTTCTTGACATAGAACCTGTTTTTATTTGTCCTAAATCAAGGCCAACCGCTAAATCAGCAATCGTTGTATCTTCTGTTTCCCCACTACGATGTGAAATAATCGTAGCATATCCATTTTTTCTAGCAAGTTCAATTGTTTCTAAGGTTTCTGTAATTGTACCAATTTGATTTACTTTAAGTAAGATAGCGTTACCTGCATGTTTATCTATTCCCATTTGTAAACATTTTTTGTTAGTAACGAATAAATCATCACCTACTAATTGAACTCTATCTCCTAATTTTTCAGTAATTAATCTAAAACCTTCCCAGTCATTTTCATCGACAGGGTCTTCAATAGAACAAATAGGATATTTATTTACTAATTCTTCATAAAAGGCTACTAATTCTTCCGTTGTTAAACTTCTATTTTCACCAGCTAAAACATATTTTCCATCTTTATAAAATTCACTAGCAGCAACATCGATAGCTAGTTTAACATCAGTTCCTGGTTCATAACCTGCATTTTTAATAGCTTCTAAAATAAGTTCAAAGCCTTCACTATTACTATTTAAATTAGGAGCAAAGCCACCTTCATCACCAACACCTGTAAATAGTCCTTTACTGTTTAAAACCTTCTTTAGGCTATGAAAAACTTCAGAACCTATTCTTACTCTTTCATGGATAGTGTTAGCTTGCGGTATAATCATAAACTCTTGAAAATCAAGTTTATTATCTGCATGAGCCCCACCATTTATAATATTCATCATAGGTTTTGGAAGAGTTCGACCATTTCCAATATATTTATAAAGTGGCATACCTGCTTCTTTAGCAGATGCTTTTAAAGCAGCCATAGAAACACCTAAAATAGCGTTTGCTCCAAAACGTGATTTTGTTTCTGTACCATCAAGTTCAATCATAGCATAGTCAAGGGCTTTTTGATCACTTGCTTCCATACCAATAACTAAATTACGAAGTTCATTATTAACATGGTCTACAGCCTTTAAAACACCTTTACCCATATAACGAGAGCCACCATCACGCAATTCCAAAGCTTCTCTTTCACCAGTTGATGCACCACTTGGTACGGCTGCTCTTCCGCAAACACCTGACTCTAATATAACATCTACTTCAACTGTAGGATTACCTCTTGAATCAAGTATCTCACGTGCTTTTACATCTTTAATTTTTGACATATTATCAATCCTCTTTCTTACCACTATATTTTAACACTCTTACATATGTTTTTCAATGGTTTTCTGTTTTATTTGTGCAACATTTTCTGTATTAATTTTTAAATATTGCTTTAAAAAAGATAGTTTATCTTCTTCTTTTGTATAAAGAAAATTCATTAATTCTAAAGCATCATTTAAATAAATATTTTGATAATTATCAATATACATATATTTATATTGTTTAAGTTTATAATTCATAAATTCATCATCAAAATTACTACTACAAGAATATAATAATAATTTAACAAAAAAATAAATATTATTTTGCCATACTTGTTCATTAAGTGTTCCATTTGGACACCTCATTTCAATTGTATCTTTTTTTTCTAACATATTATAACTATTATTAAAGCGAAAACCATTTGCTAAACGCATACTTGTCTCACTAATATCACATATGTAATCAATTATTTCTTGAAATTCATACTCTCTACTATTTATTTCTGGCATATATTCAAAAAGGCGATAAGCTATAGGAGAAGCATATTCTAATAACGTTTTCCTAGGATAATTTTTTTCTCCATATGCAAAATGATAAATAATATGTTCATATACTATCCATATTTTAAGAAAATGGAAAATATTTTGAACTTTTTTATCAAAAATATTTAAACCAATATGAATATGTGCACCTGCTCTATCATTTGTAAGTCCAATATTGTTTTTAATTAGAGTGCAAACTTTTTTCAGTTGTATCCAAGTTTGTTTGGTATCAGTTAAAACTGGTGATACCACTTCTCCGCCATATATTAATTCATTATGTTTAAATTCAACTGTATGATCATGTACTAAATGCCAAGATGCTAAATCACTATTATTATCAAGTTCTGTTTTTATAGCGTCAAAGGAAGCATTTTCAAATTCAATTTCCGTTCCAAAGGTTATATTTTTATCAATATCTAACTTATATTTATATTTTGGCTTTAGATAAGCAACATCATCAATAATACCCATGATAATCCCCTCTTAGATTGTATATATTATCATAAAAACGATATTAGTTCAAGGTAATTCATTATTTAGGTTAATTAATCATATGCTTTTACGAGGAGGATTATATGTTTGTTAAAAAAATTCACACACGTATTAAAATAATTTTGTTTGTTATTATCTTACTGTTTGTGGTTATTATATCTAAAGTTTTTTATATACAAGTTATTAATTATAACAAACTTAATAAATATGCCAATAGTTTATGGAGTAGAAACTTACCTATTGAGGCTAATCGCGGTATTATATATGACCGAAATGGTACTATTCTAGCTGATAATTTAACAACGACATCTTTGGTACTTATTCCAAACCAAATTGTCGATAAAGAAAAAACCGCACAAGAAATTAGTAATATTTTAGGGACATCTTATGAAGATATGCTTAGTCATGTAAGTAAAAAAACATCTATAGAAAGAGTCCACCCTGAAGGAAGAAGACTTGACTTTACAACATCAGATAAAATAGCCGCTTTAAATTTACCTGGTGTCTACTTAGTAAAAGAGTCAAAACGTAATTATCCTTTTGGTTCAACCTTATCACATACTTTAGGTTTTGTTGGTATCGATAATCAAGGTTTAAGTGGTTTAGAACTCATGTATAATGACTATTTAACAGGTTCTTATGGTGCTATCAAATATTATAGTGATGCTAAGGGAACAAGACTTAATTTAGCTGAAGTATATGAGCAACCTCAAGATGGTATCAATATGACTTTAACAATCAATTATAACTTACAAGCATCCCTTGAAAGAGAACTTGATAATGCCGTTTCTAAATATAATCCCGACCAAGCACTAGGTATCATTATGGACCCAAATAGTGGCGAAATATTAGCTATAAGTTCAAGACCTAATTTTGATCCAAGTAAATATGAAAATTATACCGTTGAAGAAATAAATCGTAACTTACCTATTTGGATGACATACGAACCGGGTTCAACTTTTAAGATAATAACGCTTGCAACAGCCTTAGAAGAAAAAGCCGTCGATTTAGAACATGATATGTTTACGGATACAGGAGGTATTACGGTTGAGGGGGCTACTTTGCACTGCTGGAAACATGGTGGACATGGAACACAAACCTATCTTCAAGTAGTTGAAAATTCATGTAATCCGGGCTTTGTTAATTTAGGATTAAAACTTGGAAAAGAAACACTTTTTAATTATATTGAAAAATTTGGTTTTGGTAGTAAAACTGGTGTTGATTTAAATGGTGAAGCAAGTGGCATTATCTTTGATGTAGATAAAATCGGAGATTTAGAGCTTGGAACAACGGCTTTTGGGCAAGGTGTAAGTGTAACACCTATTCAGCAAATTACCGCTGTAAGTGCCGCTATAAATGGTGGGATTTTATATAAGCCATACATTGTTAAAAGTTTAAATGAACCAGAAACAAATACCGTTATTTTAGAAAATGATAAGCAAATTGTCCGTAAAGTTATAAGTGATGAAACAAGTGAAAAAGTAAGATACGCTCTTGAAAGTGTTGTTACCAATGGTACAGGTAGACCAGCCTTTATTGATGGATATCGTGTTGGTGGTAAGACAGGAACAGCGCAAAAGGTTAAAGATGGACACTATATGGTTGGTAATTACATCACCTCTTTTATCGGCTTTTTACCAGCTGATGATCCGCAAGTTATTGTATATGTTGCGATTGATAATGCTAAAGGTGTTACACAATATGGTGGTACAGTTGTTGCCCCTATTGCTAGGAGTCTATTACTTGACGCTATTGCAGAACTTGGTATCGAAAAACGTGAAGGTGCAAGTGAAAAAAAATATAATTATTTAGATAAAAAATATAAAGATGTTGCAGATGTTGTAGGTTTAGACCCAAAAGAAGCGGTTAAAGTTCTAAAAGATTTTAAAGTCGAATTTTCAGGTAGTGGTAGTAAAATAAGTTATCAATCTCCTAGTGGTGGATCGCGTATTTATGAAGGAGAAACGGTAAGACTGTTACTTAGTGATTAAGGAGGTAAATTATGGTTCTATTTCAAAAAGCTGTACTTTCAGTAGTTGCAAGTTTTATTCTATCGATTATACTAGGTATGATTTTAATACCCATACTTCGAAAATTCAAATTAAGTCAGACCCTAAGTACCTATTTAAATGAAACACATAAAAGTAAAAAAGGTACGCCAACAATGGGTGGATTTATCTTTATTATTCCATGTATCATAACGCTTCTTTGTCTACTCATACTTCATAAAATAAGTGTTACTTATAATTTTATCATTATCCTGTTTACTTTTCTTAGTTATGCTCTTATTGGTTTTATTGATGACTATTTAATCATTAAAAGAAATAATAATGCTGGTTTAAGTGAAAAGGCGAAACTTGTTTTACAAATTATAGTTGCCCTTGTTTTCTTCTTTCTTTTTATGAAAGCTGGTAATGAACCATTACTTTGGATTCACACTTTAGGTTTTAAACTTCATATTGGTTTTTTCTATGGTCTTTTTATCCTTTTTGTTTTAGTAGCAAGTTCAAATGCTGTCAATTTAACTGATGGACTTGATGGTCTTGCTGGCGGGCTTTCCTTAATTGCCTTTTTAACATTTGGTATTATTAGTTTTAGTGCGGGCTGGCTCGATGGATATGAAGAAATAGGTTTGTTTTGCTTTATCCTTGTTGGTTCTCTTTTAGGTTTCTTAGTTTTTAATACTAATCCTGCCAAAGTTTTTATGGGCGATACAGGTTCCCTTGCTCTTGGTGCCACCTTAGGTAGTATCGCGATTATTACGAGACATGAATTACTACTAATTATGATAGGAATCGTCTTTGTTATAGAAACTGTTAGTTGTCTTATCCAAAGATTTTATTATAAACTAACAAAAAAAAGGATTTTTCCTATGACACCAATTCATCATAGTTTTGAAATATGGGGATGGCGTGAGCAAGATATTATTAAATTATTTTGGATTATTGGCTTTTTAGGAGCCAGTATATCGATCATTTTTGGGGTTTTTGTATGAAGAAAAAAAAGGTTGATCTTTTATTATTTATAGCCGTTATGATTATTTCGATTTTTGGACTTATTATGATTACATCCGCTTCTTATATTTGGGCAGAATATAAGTTTAATGATCCTTTTAAATTTACGAAAAATCAAGGTTTATTCTTTATTATTGGTACGATTTTAATGCTCGTAATTAGTAAAATTGATTATAAAATTTATTTTCAAAAAAGTAATACTATTTTAATAGGTTGCATCATTCTTCTTATTTTAGTTTTAATACCCGGTATTGGTACGGTTCGAAACGGAAGTAGAAGTTGGTTTGGAATTGGATCTTTTGGTGTACAACCAAGTGAATTTACGAAACTTGCTTTAATTATTTTTACAGCCAAGTATTTGCAAAACAATGAAAAGAGTTTAAAAAACATAAAAAATGGTGTCTTACCGATTTTAGGTATCACCATTGGTATTTTTGGGCTTATTATGTTGCAGCCAGACTTTGGAACTGGTACGGTTATTGTTATGAGTATTATTGGTTTATTATTTGTTGGTGGAGTTAAATTTAGTTTTTTTATGAAAATAGCTGTCGTAGGTCTTATGGGAATTGTTGGACTTATTTTAATGGCTCCCTATAGACTTGCCCGTATTTTATCTTTTCTTGATCCATGGAAAGATCCTTTAGGAACCGGTTTTCAAATTATTCAAAGTTTATATGCGATTGGTCCTGGTGGTCTATTTGGATTTGGATTTGGTAATTCAAGACAAAAACACTTCTATTTACCTGAACCCCAAACAGATTTTATTTTTTCGATTATTAGTGAAGAATTTGGCTTTTTAGGTGTTCTTATTGTTACAAGTTTATTTTTAATTATTATTATTAGGGGTTTTCAAATCGCGCGTAACTGTCAAGATTTATTTGGTAAATATTTAGTCTTTGGTATTATCTTTCAGTTATCATTTCAAGCTATTTTAAATTTAATGGTTGTTGTTGGTCTTATTCCTGTTACAGGTGTTACCTTACCTTTTCTTTCTTATGGTGGATCTAGCCTACTTATTACTCTTTGTAGTATGGGAATCGTCCTAAATGTGTCCAAAGAACGAAAAAAATAAAACTAGTACATAGTTTTATTTTTTGTCATTTGCTTATTATGTTTATGAATTTTTTCTTTTAATAATTTAATCATTTTACGTTTTTCAATTAGTTCTTTATACTTATTTTGTAATGGAATATAAGGACTTGGTTCTCTAAATTTGGTACAAAGTAAGATAATTAAACCAAGTTTATTTACATCAGTTTCTTCTGATGGACAATAACACTCAATATATCTTCTTATGACTTTAATATTAATACCTAATTCATCACTAATTTCACTTGGTTTTTTTTGTTCATAATTTTGATATAATTCATAATAATAATATGTAATTCGTGTAAATTGATTTTTATTTATATATGTAGACATATAAATACCCCCTTTTTGATGAATATTCTATAATAAAATAAGCAATTCGTCAAGTCATTTATTGTGAAAGAGGAAAAGATATTTTACCATGATGTTTATAATTTCGTATTTTGACATCTTTACAATCTTTAGAATTATCAAAATCATAGAAATGCTTAACATCAGGATTTAACCAAAATTCAGGTGCTTCAAAATCACCTAATTGTTCATACCTTTTTATCTGTTCCTTAATACCATCTATTTGATTTTCATATATATGGGCATCTTTAATACTCCAGTACATTTTACCAACTTTTAATCCAGCCTCTCTTGCTAGCATATGTGTAAGAGTGGCATACTGCGTTATATTAAAGGGAAGTCCAAGTGGTACATCACAACTTCTTTGGTGTACCCATACATTTAAATGTTTATCTGTAACATCCCATTCGCTACTCCAAACACATGATGGTAAAACAGCTGTTTTTAAATAATCATTTTGTAATAATGACATAATCATTCTTCTATCAGTAGGATTATTTTTTAAACTATATATTAAATTATCTATTAACTTCATTTTTTTGACAATATAACCATAAGCTGTTCCGATGGTATAAGCGTATTCTAAGCCAAAATATTTGGCCTCTTTGATTTCCATATCGTTATAAAGACCCTTTGCCATCATAACTTGTCCACTATTATCATATAATAATGCATTATTTACATCATATACCAAAACACTTTTATCTACATCGAGATGTTCTTTTTTATCATTTATATAAGTACGATAAATACCATCATCATCAACCATCCATTTATCCCATATATGAACACCTCGTTGTTGAAGCCATCTTACATCATTAGATTGTTCTTGATATATCCATAACATTTCTAAAATAGCTTGTCTAATAAAAACTTGTTTCGTTGTTAGAATAGGAAATTCTTTTTCTAAATCAAATGTCAAAGTATAGGCTGGTATTTTAATAGTATCAATACCTGTTCTATTTTCTGCTTTATAGCCATCCTTTAATATTCTTTTACAAAGTTCTAAATAATCTTTATCAAATTTACTCATCTACATCACCTAATTACTATCTACTTTTAAAACACTTAAAAATGCTTCTTGTGGTACTTCGACACTACCAACCATTTTCATTCTCTTTTTACCTTCTTTTTGTTTTTCAAGAAGTTTTCTTTTTCTAGATACATCTCCGCCATAACATTTGGCAAGTACATCTTTACGCATGGCTTTAATCGTTTCTCTTGCAATAACTTTATTTCCAATACATGCTTGAATAGGTACTTCAAAAAGTTGTCTTGGGATAAGTTTTTGAAGGGCTTCAACAATGCCCTTTCCTCTCTTATAAGCAAAATCTTTATGTACAATCATACTTAAAGCATCGACAACTTCGCCATTTAAGAGAATATCCATTTTAACTAAATCACTTTCTTTATACCCTATCATTTCATAATCAAAAGAAGCATAACCTTTTGTAACACTTTTTAAACGGTCAAAAAAATCATAAACAATTTCCGAAAGAGGTATTTCATAATGCATATTGACTCTTAATTCATCAATATATTCCATCGAAATATAACTTCCTCTTTTATCTTGACAAAGTTCCATAATAGGACCAATATACGTACTTGGTACAAAAATATTTGTTCGAATATATGGTTCTTTTATTTTATCTATTTTTTGTCTTTCTGGCATTTTAACTGGACTATCAATCATGATTGTACTTCTATCTGTTAGCATTACTTCGTAGACAACGGATGGTGATGTTGCAATAAGTTCGATATTAAATTCACGTTCAATTCTCTCTTCGATAATTTCCATATGTAATAGTCCTAAAAAACCACAGCGAAAGCCAAAACCTAAAGCCTTTGATGTTTCAGGTTCAAAGGAAAGGGAGGCATCATTTAATTTTAATTTTTCTAACGCTTCTCTTAAATCGGGAAATTTAGATGATTCAATCGGATATAATCCGCAAAAAACCATAGGTTTCATTGGTTTATAGCCTGGTAAAGCGTTCTTAGCAGGCTTATTTACATGCGTAATAGTATCACCTACTTTAACGTCTTTGATGTCTTTGATACTAGCAGCAATAAAACCAACTTCACCAGCAAATAAACCATTTTCTTTTTTCTCTTTAGGTGTATGTACACCTACTTCTACAACATCGTATGTAGCATTACTTTCCATCATCATAATTTTATCGCCTACTTTAATAGAACCATTAACAACTCTAACTAAAGCGACAACACCCCTATAGGAATCAAAATAACTATCAAAAATTAAGGCTTGAAGAGGCTCATCACAACTTCCTTTAGGAGATGGAATCCTTTCGATAATAGCTTCCATTAAATCCTCAATACCAAGACCATTTTTCGCACTCGTAAAAATAAATTCCTTTTCATCAAAACCTAAAGTATCTATTAATTCTTTTTTAACTTTTTCAGGATTAGCATTTGGAAGATCTATTTTATTAATAACCGGTATAATCGTTAAATTATTATCTAAAGCCTGGTATAAATTCGCAAGTGTTTGGGCTTCGATACCTTGGGCAGCATCGACAACTAAAAGCGCTCCTTCACATGCGGCTAAACTTCTACTTACCTCATAAGTAAAATCAACATGTCCTGGTGTATCAATTAAATGTAATAAATAATCTTCATTATGATATTTATAGTGTAGTTGTACGGCATTTAATTTAATAGTTATACCACGCTCACGTTCAATATCCATATTATCAAGTAGCTGAGCTTGTTTTTCCCTCGATGTAACAGCACCAGTTATATCGAGAATACAATCAGCAAGGGTACTTTTACCATGATCAATATGGGCAATTATGGAAAAATTTCGTATATTTTCTTGTTTCATAAGTCCTCCATACTAATTATTATAACAGAAAAAAGCACTCATGAGAATGCTTTTTATTATTATTTTTTTAACTATTAACTAACTACAGTATCTCTACTGCAACTAACAGAACCTGTGTCTTTAATTACACAACCAAATCCACTAATTTTAACTGTACCAGATACTTCACCTTTTGTAGAAATGGTAATTTTACCAGCTGTTGGCTTAGTACCATCAAGTTCATATGCAGCACCTGTTAACTCTTTACTAATTGTTACCTTATCTGCAGAAAATGATATAGTAATATCTTCTGTAACTTGATCAGGATTTTCAACTAAAGCAGATAAATAATAGTTTTTAGCTGCTTGTCTAACTCCAATAGCTGAATCTTGAGCAGCACCCTTTCTAGCTCTTTCAATTAAATTTAAAACAATTGGTGTAGCAATTAAAGCAATGATTGCTAATATTACGATAACAGCAAGTAATTCAATTAATGTAAAACCTTTAGTATTCTTCTTCATACTACATTTCCTCCTCCTTTATTTTACATATTTATCATAACCGATATTTTTTTATTTGTCAATAAATATCGAATTATGTTTTAACTTTTTTTATGTTTTAAAAAGTCTAATATTAGTTTTTGCCTTATTTTTCAATATATACATCAATTTTGAATATTTATTTAAAAAGTGTCAAGTATATGAATAAAGTACCTTTTATTTACTTAATCTTTCTTCAAGTATTTTTAAATCATTTATTTCTTTTTCTAAAGTTTCCTTTTCGCTATCAACTATATTCTTTGGTGCTTTTTTAATATAGTTTTCATTTGAAAGTAAATTCTTTCGTCTTTCGATAGATTTTTCTAAACGTTCCTTTTCTTTAATTAAATTTTCTTTTTCTAAGATTTCATTACTAGAATTATCATAATATATTTCTATATTATCACCATTAAAACCAATTTGAATATTTTTTAAATTATTATTTTTAAATTGTTCTTTATCAAGAATATTACTAATTTTTAACATTTTTTCAAAAATATTTATATTATTTTTAATAATATCATTATGATAAACTAAATAAAAATCTTTTCCTATGTTATTTTCTAATTTAACTTTTCTAATATTTTTGATAAGTTCAATAATACTTTCCATATCTTTTACTTCATCAAAACAAAGTTTTTCATCATATTTAGGATAACTACTTAACATAATGGTTTCATCTTTAAGAGGTAATTTATCATATATTTCATCAGTAACATAAGGCATAAATGGATGAAGCATTTTAAGGATATTCGTAAGAACTAAAAGTAAAACATTTTCATTTTTATTTATCTTTGATAGTTCAATATACCAATCGCAAAAATCATCCCATACAAAATTATAAATTTCGGTTCCAACTACATTAAATTCATATTTTTCCATATGATGTCTTACCTTTTTGATACATTTATGCATTTTGGTTAATATCCATTTATCTGAAATACTTAAATTATCTAAATGGAAACTCTTTTTATCAAAGGCACCTAAATTCATTAAAACAAATCTTGATGCGTTCCATAATTTGTTAATAAAATTCCAAGTTGCTTTTACTTTATCAGAATCATACTTTAAATCCATTCCTGGAGAAGTTTGCGTTGCCAAATAATATCTAAGAGCATCAGCACCGTACTCTTCAATAACATCCATAGGATCAACACCATTACCTAGTGATTTAGACATTTTTCTTCCTATTTTATCTCTGATAAGTCCATGAATTAAACAGTCTTTAAATGGTCTTGTATTTGTAAATTCAAGGCCTTGAAAAGTCATTCGATTAACCCAAAAAGGTATAATATCATAACCTGTAACTAAAAGATTATTAGGATAATATCTTTTATAATCTTCAGTTTCATCAGGCCATCCTAGGCTAGAAAAAGGCCATAAAGCGCTAGAAAACCAAGTATCTAAAACATCAGGATCTTGAACCCATCCCTCTTCTTTTGGTGCTTCCATACCAACATAAATTTCATCATCTTTATACCACGCAGGAATTTGATGACCCCACCATAATTGTCTAGATATGCACCAGTCATAAGTAATTTCCATCCAGTGGTTCATAACTTTTTCATATCTTTCAGGAACGAAATGAACTTTTGTATCTTTATTTTTTTGGTTTTCCAAAACACGATCAGCTAGTGGACGCATTTTAACAAACCACTGTTTTGACAAATATGGTTCAACGACAGCATCACTTCTTTCAGAATGGCCAACAGAATGGATTATTTTTTCAACTTTAATTAATAAATTTGCTTTTTCTAAGTCTTTAACTAATTTTTCACGGCATTCTTCTCTTGTTAAGCCTTCATATGCAAAAGAATTTTCGTTCATGGTTGCATCTTTGTTGATGACGATAATTCTCTCTAAATTATGTCTATTTCCCACTTCAAAATCATTTGGATCATGGCAGGTGTTATTTTAACAACACCTATTAATAAAGAATATAATGCAATTAAAAAGTATACTATAGAAATTATAGGTATACTCTTTTCTTTGGTTAGTTATTCACCTGTGCCATCATCACACGCACATCCGCCACCACCAGTAACACATGCACATTGTGTATTAGAATTTGAATAATTAACAGTTTTAAATTTCAAAATTTTCATTAAAATTCCTCCTCCAAGTAGTATTTTAGCACTTTTTTATAAATTATGCAAAATAATGAGGAATTTCCCTACATTGTTTACTTAATTTAATGTTTTTCAATGCAGGATGAAGATAATAATCTCTTTGGTATCCAAAACTTATTGGTACTAATTTTTTGCTAATGGCCCTTACAACTTTTATAAAATCATCTTGAGATTTTGATAAATCGACATATACTACTTCTAGAGCTTTTTCAACTTGTTCTAAATCATTCACTTCATTATATTTTATATCTATATACTCGTCATTATCATAAAGCCAAGAAAGTTTTTGGGCATTTTCATAAAAATGAAAATATTGTCCATGATCTAGAGGGGTCTTCACATTATCAATTATTGGGGCTTTTGAAATAGGATTTTCTTTGGCCAGTAATAAATTATATTCAGCTTCTTGAAAACTCTTTAATATTGCATCATCAATACTATCAAATGAAGCAGCTGCACCACTTACAAAGCAAGGATATTCTTTACCAACTATTACTACTAAAAACACTGGTATAAATTTGGAATTTAATCTTAAAATATGAACTTGTCTTTCATTTTTTTTCCAAAAGTTTATTCTATTATTTATGTGGTTAGAATAATATTTTGGATGCACATGTTTTGGTGATTCTTGTTTATACCACGATAGCATTATGGCATCTCTTTCGATCAATTCTGAAAGAGCTCTTTTTTTAGCCTCAGTATAATCAGTATATGCAGCAATTCCAGATGAATCACTTAAGAATAATTTGTTTTTTTTATTATGACCATAAAAAACAAAATCAGTAGGAATGTAATAAGTACCTGTCATATCTTTTGTCCACTCTATAGCAATATTCTTATCATACTGTAGTAAATTAAATTTTTCCCGTTGCTTGCAAGATAGTGGAGCTATCTCATCTGGCATATAAAAATATTTTAAATTATTGGGAACACCAATATAATCAATTTTAACCACACTAGAGCGATATCTTTCATATGCTTCAATTATTGCTTTACTAACAGCTTCATTATAAGAAGCCCCTGTAGCCCCTGCTATTCTTTTGCTATCCATTCCATATTTTGCCCATGCTCCATAAAATGAAGTAGTAGAACTATCCAAATTATTAACCCCAAAATTCTTAACTACTTTATTTTCACCAACATATTTATTGGCAAGTTTGCTCAATAAATCCGAATATTTAAAAGTATCAGTAGCCGAAGCATAACCAATTGCTATCGCTAAAATTGGAGCCACATTATCTTCTTTTATATCCAACTCTTTAGCTAAAGGAATATCTAAAATTCCTCCAAGTTCACAGCTAGATAACCCTATTTCTTCACAATATAAAGATATGTTTTGGGCTACTTGACCAGTTTCTATTAAAGTTAATCGATATCCCCGATTAGAATATTTATATCCTTGTCTATCTAAATCAGCGGCAATAACAATTTGAATTGGCGAATTAAATGCTAATAATTCATCATTAAAGCAATATTTTAATTGTTCCAAATCTATTTTGTCATTATACAAAATTAAATTGTCATTTTCACAATCATATTCGTAATACCCTGCTTTAAAATCTTTCTGATCAGTTGTTACTATACAATAAATTTTTAAAGGAAATAAGGCACCTCCACTAGGGGTAGCATGTCTTTTTAAAGAATATGCATAATTGCATATATTACCTAATTGATTAATAGTGAGCTGGCGCGTAGAAGAAAAATTTCTACAAGATCTACGATTTAACTGGAGTTGATAAAGTTTTGAATTTTTATCAAATTTATAATAAATTTTTTCACCATTTTTTATTTTTTTTCTCTTACTTTTTTTATGTTTTTCTACTTCTTCTTCATTTAATAAACGAAAATATTTTGGTGGATAATTAGTAATATAGTGAAAATGTTTATATTGTTTTCTTGAATCACTAATTAAATTCATTTCATCTAATTCTATTAAAATTTCTTTAACAACATCCTCATCAAGTTTCGTTATCTTTATTATTTCATTTAATGTCCTATGTCCATCACACCCTGATAGTATATTCCATAATGTTGAAACAATTTCACCATCAATATCAAATTGTTTATCTGGATGAAAAAATCTAATGCCATTATTGTATGGAACCGCTGGAACTACTAAAATCGGCTTATAATCTTCCCAATTTATAACTATCACTCTCCTGTAACTCTATTCTTCTGAATCTAAATTTAACTCTATCATATAAATAGTATATCCATCATTAACTTCTTTGATATTTAAGTTTTCAATAAATAATGTAGCTTTAAAATCTTTTATAGATAATTCTATTGCATCTTTTAACTCCTTATTTAAACTTAAATTCAAATTTTTAATTGGTGTCTTTAATGAAACATTTTTATTTGACTTTTCGCCCCTAGCCTGACTAATAATATCGATCATATCATTTCCGTTTTTAATTTCCTTATCAAACTCAAATTCAAGAGGTTTAATTTCTGTTAAATGTATTGATTTTTTATCATGATATAATTCTTGATATATTTCTTCGGTAATAAATGGAAAGAAAATGCTAAAATCTTGTAATAATTTATAAAGAATAGTGTAAATAGTTTTTTGGCCTGAATATCTTGGTATTTCACCAAATTCTTCTGGTCTATACAATCTATGTTTTACTATTTCTATATAATTATCGCAGAAATTCCAAAAGAATTTTTCTAGATGATTTAGAGCTAATCCAACTTCATATTCATCTAAATATTTTATAAAACCTTTTTCCATTTCTTGGAAAGTTCCTAAAATCCACTTATCTACATATTCATAATCATTAAAGTTTTTATCTTCATAATCTGCTAAATGCATTTCAATAAACTTAGATACATTCCATATTTTATTTACTAATTTTTTACCTCTTAAAAGTGTTTCTTCACTAAATACAATATCTGTTCCAAGTCTTCCAGATCCTGCCCAGTATCTAATAACATCAGCAGAATATTGATCTATTAATTCCATAGGTTCTACTTTACTATTTCCCTTAGATTTACTAATTTTTTCGCCTTTACTTGCCATAACAAATCCGGAAATCATTACATTATCCCATGGGCGAGTGCCAAAATGATAAAAACTCTTTACAATAGTATAGAAATCCCAAGTCCTTATTATCTCTGAAGCATTTGTTCTAATACTCATTGGTTTTAATATATCCTCATAGTTTTCTTTTTCGCCATATCTCATATTGATTAATGGAGTTACAGAAGAAGTTGCCCATGTATCCATAACATCTGTTTCAGGTATGAATTCTTTGCATTTACACTTAGGACACTCATTTATGCTAGGATTATCAACTAATGGATTAACAGGTAAATCTTCTTTTTTAGCAAAAATTGGTTCTCCACATTCTTTGCAATACCAAACAGGAAATGGAACCCCAAAATATCTTTGTCTTGATATACACCAATCCCAAGCAATATTATTTACCCATTCTTCATATCTAGCATGCATGTGTTCTGGATGCCACTTGATTTCGTTACCAATTTTTAGGAAATCCTCTTTATGACTCATAATATCTATAAACCATTGTTTCATAACAGAGTATTCTACTTCCTTACCACATCTTTCATGTGTTTGTACTTCATGTTCTAATTCTTCAATTTTAACTACATATCCACCATTTTGTAAATCTTCAATTATTTGTTTTCTGGCTTCTTTGATTTTCATTCCACCATAATTGGGAACTTCATCAATAATTCTTCCATCATCAGTAAAAATATATTTTAAAGGTAAGTTGTATTTTTTCCACCATTCAATGTCTGTTTGATCTCCAAAAGTACAACACATAACAACACCTGTACCTTTATCCATAGCAACTTTCTCATCTGCCATTATAGGAACATCAACATTAATTACAGGAATATGAGCTGTCTTTCCGATTAAAGACTTATGAACTTCATCATTTGGATTGACAAAAACACAAACTATAGCAGGAAGCAATTCTGGTCTCGTAGTAGCAATAGTAAATTCAACACCATCCTCAACTGTTTTAAAATTAATATAATTAAATGTTGTTTTTATTGTTTTCGTTTCAAGCTCTGCTTGGGCAATAGATGTTAAACATTCATTACACCACAATGCAGGACTTTCTTTATGATAACAATGTCCTTTTTCAATTAAATCCAAAAAGGACATTTGACTTATCTTTATTGTTGATGGACTGACAGTTTTATAATGTATATCCCAATCGGTACTTACACCCATTTTGCTAAATAAAGTTTGAAAGTCTTCTTCATATTTATCAGTTGTTTCGTAACATAGTTTAGAAAAAGCTTCTCTACCTATTTCATGAGCTTTTTTACCTTGTTCTTTTTCAACTAATCTTTCACTTGGTAATCCATTATCATCAAAGCCAAATGGATAAAATATATTATATCCTCGTAATCTCTTATATCTAGCAATCATTTCTGTTTGAGAATATGAGAAAATATGACCTATATGTATTTTTCCATTTACTGTTGGTGGAGGAGTATCAATAGAAAACACTTCTCGTTTATCTGGTCTAAACGCATATATTTTATTTTCTTTCCAGTACTCTAACCACTTATTTTCTTTTTCTTGTGCATTATATTTTTTATCTAACATTTTTTTCATTCCTTTCATTTTCACATTAAACTTCAAAAAAAACCACATCCTAAGTATAAGGACGTGATTTACGTGGTACCACCTTATTTTGTAAGTATACACTTACCTCAAAGTCTATAATGCGACTAACAAATAGCTCCCAAGTAACCTTCAAAGAAAGATTTTATTAGTTTACACCAACCACTAACTCTCTTTTCAAAATCTTTTCTTTTACTCCTCTTGTTCATGGCCTTTAAATATAAATCTATTATATACTAATTCTATATAAATAGCAAGACTAATAATAATATATTAAACTTATTTTAGCGTATCCATTACCACTATTACCTTGCATAGTACCATTTCCATCATAATTTGGCATTTCACTATTACCGGCATACATGATAGGATTATCAAATACATAACCACTATAATGAAATGACTTTCCTGTATGAATAATTTTGTCCTCAGTCGATTTTTCATCTATGGCATCACAGCCATCATATCCTGAAATAAAAGATGAACCACCTCCTGCTGACTGAACATGATGAGATCCTCCTCCACCATAGTAGCCACTTCCACCTCCAGAATATCCTAATGAAGTAAGGGGCATTTGACCACCAAAACCAAAACCACCATAAGCATAATTTCCAACTGGACATGATGTATTAGGTAAGCAAGATGAATAAC
>CANQDH010000002.1 GCA_947591565.1 uncultured Bacilli bacterium
GAAAGGTCTAAATATTCAGGAAAACCATTTAGAATATGAGAACTATAAACAGTTGTACCATTTTCATCATCGATAAGAGGATATTTTTTATTTTCTTTTTCCATATAGTATATTTTTGAATCATCTTTAATATTAAAAGTATCTAAATAATTTTGAACAATATGTCTTTTCGAATTAAACATCGGTAAATAACCAAAGATAGGAACGATTATTTTTAAAGAAGTCTTTTTTCTTATTTGCTTTATTTCTTCTAAAGTAATTTCCGAAGATAAATAAACGCCTTTTACCTTTTTTTCTTCATAGTAATTGCAAGTTAAATAATTAGTTGTCATATGTTCTTGCGACCATATTAAAGGAAGACTTAAACTTAACTTTTGGACAAGTGATAAAACACTTACATCATAATATAGTACTCCATCAATATCCATTTTATTTAGTTCTAATAATGTTTCTTTTAAAACTTTTAAATCACAATTAGATATATTTTTATTAAGAGAAATAAATACTTGTTTCTCTTTTTCTTTTAATTTTATTATGATTTCATTTAAAGAATGCATATTCATATAAAAAGGGCTATTAACACTTAAACCTTTGACACTTAATATATATCCATCAGATAAATCTAGTGTTTCATCTATTTGAGAAGCGCTAGATGGAATAAGTAACAATTTTGTCATATCAAAACCACCAGTCATTATTATAACAAAAAAAAGGACATAATTCTATATATTTAGTCCTTTCAATTTATACTACATCCATCTTTTTAATTCCTGAATATTTTGATAACCAATTTTTTTATCAATTAACTCTCCATTTTCAAGTTTTAACAAAGTTGGAACACTCATAATGCCATATTCTTTGGAAACATTAGGGCACTCATCAACATCCATTTTGACAAACTTAATATCAGGATATTCTTTGGCTACTTCCTCTAAAACAGGCGCTAACATTTTACAAGGACCACACCAGGTTGCAAAAAAATCAACTATAACTTTTCCTTCTTTAATTAATTCACTAAAATTTTCATCTGTTCCATGTACAATCATTTTAATCCTCCTTATATTTATCAAGTATGTTTTGATCAACATCAAGTTTTTTATTATCAATTAATTTTTGAACCGTCTTTGTGCTAACAACATTATATTTAAGTAATAAATCAAGTGCTTCATTATTAAATTCTTGGGCATTTTCACTTTCCGTATATTTATCTTTTAAACCTTCAAATTCTTCAAATATATCAACACTTTTAGATACAAATGATGATAACAATGGTGTTTTCGTAAGAATACCATCTTTAAGTTTCGAATCTTTAACAATATCTAAAGAAATAACAGGCATCGACAAAATATATAAAACAATAAAGACAATAATATATGAATAAATGGCTCCTACTATAGCACCTAAAATTTTAGATGGAATACCTAACAAAATGGTTATAGTTAAAACTTTTTCAATTAAATTCGTAACAATTTTAAGTAATTGACACAAACTTAAGAAAACAACTAACATAAGTAAAAAAGCAATTATTTCATAAACAACAATATTTAAAACGGATACACCTTTGAAGATACCACCAAAGTTAAAAAAAGGTAAATGTTCATATAAAAAATTAGATACAGGACCCTTTAGTAAAAAAGCCAAAACAACGGACACAGCAAAACCAAGTGCTGATACTAATTCTCTAAACACACCTCTTTTAAATCCAAGTAGTGCTCCAAGCAAAATCACAATAATAATTATAACATCAACAATACTCATTTTTATCATACCTTTCTTCTAAAATTATATTACAAATTTTGAGAAAAAGAAAGATTTTTGTTAAAAATATGATACAATAAATGTAATGGAGGAATTATTTATGACTATTTCATTTAAAGTAAGTGAAAATACTAAACAAAAGGCTATAGAATATTTTAAAGATAAAAAAAGGGCTAAAACCCCTGCTTATGCCCTTTTTCAGGCTGATGAAGAAGATACCGTTGTAACTCTTTATGAATCAGGTTCCATGGTTTTTCAAGGTATAAGTGCTGATATAGACGCTAATATATGGAAAGAAACAGAAAGACGCCTTAATCCAAATAAAAAACTTTTAGAAAAAACGAAAAAAGAAAAAAACAAGGAAGAAAAACAAAACTATACTAAATATTATTATGCTAGTACTATTGGTTCTGATGAAGTTGGAACAGGCGATTTTTTTGGACCTATTGTCGTAACAAGTAGTTATGTTTCTAAAGAAAATATTCCCTTTTTAGAAAATCTTGGTGTTAAAGATTCTAAAAAACTAAGTGATGAAAAAATCCTCGAAATCGTACCTAAAATTATTCAAAAAATACCTTATAAAAGTTTTATTTTAAATAATAGTGATTATAATAAATTTTATTCTAAAGATGTTAATATGAATAAAATTAAAGCCATTTTACATAATAAAGTTTTAGTAGCACTAGCAACTGAATATAAAGATTATGATTATATCATTGTCGATGAGTTTGCTAAAGAAAATATTTATTATCGTTATTTGGAGGGTGCTAAACAAGTGTGCAAAAATATAACCTTTTTTACCAAGGCTGAAGATAAGGTTTTAAGTGTTGCCTGTGCATCTATGATAAGTAGGTTTATTTTTATTAAAGAATTTGATAAATTAAGTAAAGAATTAGGTATTACTCTTCCAAAAGGCTCTAGCTCAATAGTTGATGAAGTTGCAACGACTATTACGAAAAAATATGGATACAATAAATTACAAGAAGTAGCTAAAATGAATTTTAAAAATGCTCAAAAAATTAATAAATAATAAAACTAGAATATTGTTCATACTCTAGTTTTTCTTTTGAAGCATCTTGTATACATATGTGTATAATTCATTATTGATATCATCTATATTTCTAATATCTTTATTTTTAGCGCATTCAATCGTTTTAAAGTTATAAGTTTTAGCTAGTAAAAAATAAGTTTTTTCACAATTTTTTAAATATTGTATGTTTCTTTCATTATCATCTGCTTCTTCTTTTCTTTTACTTAATAATTTAAGGGTACTATCTACATCTAAATGTAAAAAAATATTTATATCACTTTTAGGTAAATCTAAATAATTAAATTCTAATGTTTCAACCCATTTAAAAAAAGTGATTTTTTCTTCATCGGTTTTAAATTTAGCGCCTTGAAAAGCCATGTTAGAATAAACATATCTATCTAGAACAACATTTATACCTTGATTTATAAGATTTGTAATTTTGTCTATATTGTATTTACGATCGGCTGCATAATAAAGAGATGTAATTTTAGGATCAACACAAGCCTGGCCTTCCTCAAAAAAACTTTTTTGGGTGTTTGGTTTACCTAAAACAGGACCTGCTATAATTTTACCGGTTGCGGTTTCATAACAAGGAAAACTTATTACTTCTGTTTTCATGTTATTATCGTTTAATTTTTGAACTAATAACTTACTTTGGGTTTCTTTTCCTGAACAATCTGTTCCTTCAATAACAATTATTTTACCTTTCATTATTTTACTCCTTCTTTTTACATTATATCATATATATGAAAAAAGTAAGATTTTTTCTTACTTTTAGAAAACGATAGCAAATAAATTTCCTGAGCCTTTGTTGACTAATTTAGATAATGTTTGTTGAAGTTTAAATCTTGCATTTTCAGGCATCATAGAAAGTTTGGCTTGAATACCTTCTTTAACAATAACATCTAAACTTCTACCAAATATTTCACTTTTCCAAATACTACTTGGATTATTATCATAATCTTTCATAATGTAGTTGATAAGTTCTTTACTTTGCATTTCAGATCCAATAATAGGTTCAAAAGTACTTTCAACATCAACTCTAATCATATGAATAGATGGGGCAACGGCTTTTAATTTAATTCCGTAACGACTTCCTTGTTTAATAATTTCTGGAGTATCTAATTTCATATCAGCAAGGGTTGGAGATGCTACACCATAACCTGTTGTTTTAACCATTTTTAAAGCTGATTTAATTTGGTCATATTCTTGTTTAGCCTCATTATAATCTTGAAATAAGTTAAGTAAACTAGCCTTTGATGTTATATCAACACCAATAATATCTTTTAAAACTTGATTAAATAATTCATTAGGTGCTTCAAGAGTAATAGTAACTTCCCCCGTTGAAGTATCGACATTTGACAAATAGGCTTTACTTATATATTCACAATTTTCAAAATGACTAGTTATGTTATTAACATCTCTTAATTTATCTACTTCAACAACACTTTCTCTGATTTTTTCAATATATGTTTTTTTAAGTTCATTACTAGGAGCAAGGCAAGCAATCCATTCAGGCATATCAACTTTTACTTCTAGAACAGGGAATTCATATAATGCTTCTCTTAGAATCGCATATATATCTCTTTCTGTCATATTTTCGATGCTAATAGGCATAACAGGTACCCCATATTTATCTTGTAAATTTTCAGCCATTCTTTCGGTTTCAGCAACCATTGGATGCGAACTATTTAAGACGACAATAAAAGGTTTTCCTATTTCTTTAAGTTCACTTACAACTCTTTCTTCTGCTTCAATATAATCGCTTCTATCTATCTCTCCAAAAGAACCATCTGTTGTAACTACAATACCTATACTTGAATGATCTTTAATGACTTTTTCGGTTCCTATTTCAGCTGCTTCTATAAAAGGTATTTCTTCATCATACCATGGTGTTCTAACCATTCTAGGACCATTTTCATCCTCATAACCTTTAGACCCTGGTACAACATAACCTACACAGTCAACTAATCTTATATTAGCAGTAAAATCTTCAAAATTGATTTTCGCCCCATTACTAGGTACAAACTTTGGCTCTGTTGTCATAATCGTTTTACCTTGAGCACTTTGAGGAATTTCATCTAAAGCTCTTTTACGCTCATATTCATCTTCAATATTAGGTACAACTAGATTTTCAATAACTTTTTTAATAAAAGTTGATTTACCAGTTCTTACTGCACCAACTACTCCAAGATAAATTTCTCCTCCTGTTCTTTCGGTAATACTTTTAATGATTTCTATTTTTTCCATTTAATCCCTACTTTCATTTAATTCACTAAAATTATATGAAAGTATAAAAAATATATAACAAAATGTCCATAAAATATTTTAATAATATTTGTATGTAGGCGCGTATCTCTCATTCTTATCCTATTTATATATAGATTTATGCTAAAGATATAATGTAATATAAATATCTTTTTTTAATATACTTTATTAGGTGATGTTATGAAAAGTAAAAATTTAATGATAAGTTGTTGTCTGTTTCTTTTAATTGTGATTAGTTTAGTTTCAACATGTGTATACAAAAATAAAACGCCTACCCCAACTTCTAAATTAGAGGCTATGGTTGTGAGTAGTACTAGTACAACATTAACAATTCAAGATAAAAATAATATCCTTTATACTATTCCTATCGATAATTTAAATATCGATAATGGTTCCAAAATTATTATTGAATATACTGGTCTTTTAAATCAAAATAACGAAATGCAAGATATATCTATTCAAAACTACAATGTCATGAGTTTATCAAGTGATAGTGTTCCTGATGTTTGGGATGATAAAGGTATTTTTAGTGATTACTATAAATTAGCTAAAGAAAAATTAGACGAATTAACACTTGATGAAAAAATTGGACAATTACTTTTAGTAAGATATCCTAGTAGTAATCAAGTAAATATTCTAAAAGAAAATAATTTATCTGGTTTTGTTTTCTTTGAAAAAGATTTTCAAAATAAAAATACTGCCGATGTTCAAACCATGATTAAAAATTTACAAGATAATGCTAAAATACCTCTTCTTACAGCTGTCGATGAAGAAGGTGGTAGTGTCGTTCGAATTAGTAGTAATCCACTTCTTGTCTTTGAACCTTTTAAATCGCCAAAAGCGTTATATGATTTAGGTGGCTTTGAAGAGATTACCAAAGATACTATTAAAAAAAGTGATATTTTAAGTAATCTTGGATTAAATGTTAATTTAGCGCCTGTTGTGGATGTTTCAACAAGTCCTTCAGATTATATTTACAATAGAAGTTTAGGTGAAAATACCGAACTAACAAGTAAATACGCTGAAACGGTTATTAAAGCAAGTAAAAACACTCCTGTTTCATATACATTAAAACACTTTCCAGGATATGGCAATAATATCGATTCACATACGGTTTTAGTAAGCGATACAAGAGAACTTGCTGATATTAAAACTAATGATTTTCCACCATTTAAAGCAGGTATTGATGCTGGAGCTGAAGCGGTTCTTGTAAATCACAATGTTATAATGAATATAGATGCTAATAATCCGGCATCATTATCACCAGCGGTTCATAATCTACTAAGAAGTGAATTAGGATTTACAGGTATTATTATGACAGATAATTTGGATATGGGTTCGCTAAATGATGTTGATAATATTAATGTTAAAGCTTTACTTGCAGGAAATGATTTAATTATTACAACGGATTATGAAACAGCTATTGAAGAAATAAAACAAGGAATTACTGATAAACAAATTACAGAAGATACGATTAATAAAGCAGCATTTCGAGTTCTTGCTTGGAAATATTATAAAGGCATTATGTATGTTAATGAAAAATAGATATATATAAATGGTTTATTAGTATCGTAAATAGGTATCGATTATTCGATTCTAAAAAATAGAATTGTGATAATTGATACCCTTTTTTCTTAAAGTATTATAGGAGACCTTTTTTATGATTTTAAATTAGTAGATACTTTTAAGTACTATCTATGGAAATAATTATTTGACATATATTTATGAAAAGATACTTCAAATAGTGTTTTCTTATCTAGAGCCAATAAATAAGTATAATAAAAATAGGGTTTTTCCTATTTAAAGACTTCACTATGACTTCCTGCATTAATAACCAATCAGGACGTATATGACATTCATCACAATTTTTATAGTACTTATCATTAGTTAAGTTATGATTTCTATATTTTGTTCTAATTCTTCTTTTTGTCGATTACATCTAATAATTCATCAATATCTTTATCTTGTTTATGAAATTTTTTTTAATGCTTTTTTAAATTTTGTAGAATACAGAGCCTCATACTTATATTTAGTCATCAGATAACAAGGCCTTCTTTAAATCTTCTCGATTAGTATATCTTGGATATTTTTGTGGATTGTTAATCATTTCGTTTACTTCTGATAATGCTTCTAACATATCTATATTTGGTTTTGGATTTACTACCTCAAAAGGTACGCCATCTCTTTTTACAACTTGTGCTAAAGCCATATTTATAAATGTACTCATATTTAAACCTAATCCTTTTAAAATGGCAGTTGCTTTATCCTTTATTTTTGTATCGACATTTACATTAATTGCACTTGTTAAATGCGCCATAATAGATCATCTCTCTTTCTATCGAAAATAATAACATACATGATAAACTAACTATGAAGCAAAACTTATTTTATGAAGAAATTTACTTAATTTTCTAAATAAGTAGGAAGCGGAACAATAGTGGTAATAAAAATAGGTAGCAGTCTATAAATTATATCAATTTGTTCTATTTTATGATACAATTTAATTGAAAGAAAAAATGGATGAATTTACTAAAAAGCAAGTATGAAAAAAACATATGATTTTCTTTTCCAAAGGAATAAGTTTTAATTAAACTAGTTATGAAAATTTGATATTGCTTTTTTGTAATTGTAAAAATAAGGAATTTGGTTAATACTAAAGTAATATTTAAAAATTAAAGAAGAGGTGATTTAATTATGAAAAAAGGATTATTAAGTGTTGGAATTATGATGTTCATATTGACAGGTTGTAATGAAAGCAAGAACAAGGCAATTATAAAAAGTGATGGCGCTAGACTAGATGTTATTACTTGCTATAAAGATTCAAAAGGTAATGAAAAGTGTTTTGGCAGTGAGTTAGGCCTTTATGCCGAATATCAAAATAAACGATTAACTATTGAAGATGCCTTAAATCAAAATTTAATTACTTTAGATGATGTTCAAGAGGCCTACGATAAAATAGTTAAAAACGATTAATCAGAAAAAAGTCAAAATCAATTTTGACCTGAGTGCAAAAACTTTGTGTATCACTTTTTAGGTTCACGGTGGTAAGTTACGAATTAGTGATACCCTAGGTTTAAATGTTTCATAAATACTTAAATATAAAGGGTTAGTCATTTTTTATAATTTTTTTAGTAAAAAGAGTTTTTATATTTCCAAAAAAAAGAGTTTACCAATTTATGGTTTAAATACGCTAAAAGGTAAATAGTTTTATTTTTTATAATTATGTATAAAAGCGTCTTTAAATTCTAAAAATTGGTCTTGCTCTATTGATTTTCTAATATCTTCCGTTAATTTAATCAAAAACCTTAAATTATGAATAGACATCAATCTTTGTCCAAATGATTCTTCACAAACAATTAAGTGTCTTATATAAGCTTTAGTATAATGCTTGCATGCGTAACAATCACAAGCCTCATCTAGGGGTGTAAAATCTTCTTTAAATTTCTCATTTCGAATATTTATTTTTCCATGTTTTGTAAAAGCATTACCATGTCTTGCAATACGTGTTGGTAAAACACAATCAAACATATCAATACCACGTTGAACACCTTCTAAAATATCAATAGGATCTCCTACTCCCATTAAATATCTAGGTTTATCAGTTGGTAAATATTTAACAGAATCATCAATCATTTTATACATGGTTTCCTTGCTTTCACCAACACTTGTTCCACCTATAGAATAACCATCAAAATTCATTTTCACCGTTTCTATAGCACTATGTTTTCTTAAATCTTCAAATTCGCCACCTTGAACAATACCAAATAAAGATTGGTTTTCATTTTTATGAACATCTTTACCTCTTTTTGCCCATCTAAGTGTTCTTTCAACACTTTTTTCCATATATTCATGTGTAACAGGATATGGAGGACATTCATCAAAACTCATAGCTATATCACTATCTAATTTATTTTGAATTTCAATTGACAATTCAGGTGTTAAAAGTAAAGGTTTACCATCTAAATGACTCTTAAAATGAACTCCTTCTTCGACAATATCTTTCTTTTTATTTTTAGCAAGTGAAAAAACCTGAAAACCTCCACTATCTGTTAAGATAGGTCCATCATAATTCATAAATGGATGAAGGCCACCTGCTTTCGATACAACTAGTTCACCGGGTCTTAACCATAGATGGTATGTGTTCGCTAAAATAACACTACTACCTATGTCCTTTAATTCTTCTGGAGATAGTGTTTTAACGGTTGCTTGAGTTCCAACAGGCATAAAAATAGGTGTATCAAAATCACCATGATTAGTATGTAAAATACCTCTTCTAGCATCTGTTTTTTCATCTTTTTTTAATAATGTATATTTAATTTTCATTTCTTTCACATCCTTCCTAATTATATAATATAAACTAAAGAAAAACAAGGTTGATTTTCCTAAAATTAAAAGGTCTTCCTTTTATCTTTATATAGTAATAACTGTAAATTGTTTTTTTGATAATGATATTTATTATAATTACAAAATGATAACCTACATAAGTTATAAATGAAAGGAGTGATATGGTGAATTGTTACGATAAAGCATTACAAAAAATACAGCAAGATTCCTTATGTAAACCACAATGTATGGGTGCAGTTATAGGGCCAACTGGACCTACAGGTCCAACAGGACCAACTGGAAGTATAGGATTAACAGGACCTACTGGACCTACGGGACCTCAAGGACCTGTTAGTGTTACCGTTGGTACAACAACAACCGGTGCACCTGGAGGTGATGCATCCGTTACCAATACAGGAGATACTGATAACGTCGTTTTAGCCTTTACAATACCTCAAGGGCCTACGGGACCAACTGGGGAAACAGGGCCTACAGGACCAACTGGGCCAGCAAATGGTTTAAATGCTTTCGGAGGACTATATGCCGAAGATACTGGTTCTGTTACTTTATCAGACTCAAATCCTTCTGTAATTGAATTAGATGAACAAATGGCTAGTAGTAATGTAACATATGATGATCCACAATATAATATCACAATAGTTGAAGATGGTACATATGAAATAACTTACTACGCCCTAATCTCAGCTCAAACAGGTGATACAATAACTTTATCTGTTAGAGATCAGCAAGCTAATGTCGATGGAACAGCTATTGCTAAAACGCTAGTAGCAAGTACTGTAACAGAATATAATGGTGATATTATAACTACTTTAAGTGAAGGTGCGCAATTAAACTTAACATTACAAGGTACACAATCTAATACTATTACTTTATCAGGAACTGGTGTCAATGCTTCACTAGTCGTTAAAAAATTAGATTAATAAAAAGGGATATCCCTTTTTATTTTTGTTTTTTCATACATATACCATCGACACTTATGAATAATATTCATACAATGTATTAAGGGGAGATATTATGAATATATAGGATAAAGATTAAAAATATAGATATCACTACCACTTATATAAGAATCTTGATATAAAGTAATGCTTTTTTGGTTGTAAACTACTAAATTGAATGATAAATAATTAAAAATTAAAAGGAGGTGCTTAAATGGATACGTATGAAAAAGCCCTTGAAAAAATTAAGAATGACCAAACTACATATGCATCTTGTTTAAATAGACCTAGAGTTTATTTAGGCCCTACGGGTCCAACCGGTCCTACAGGCGTGCAAGGTCAAATGGGTCCAACGGGAGCTGCCGGTGCCAATGGAACTTGTGTTACAATTTTAGGTAGTTATAATTCTTTTGATGATTTAGTAAATAACCACCCTACCGGTCAGGAAGGTGATAGTTATCTAGTTGACACCGATTTATATATTTGGGTAAACGAAAATAATGGATGGATTAACGTTGGACAAATTATGGGGCCAACAGGTGCAACTGGGCCAACGGGTCCTAAAGGAAATGATGGATCTGATGGAACAAGTGTTTCGATTTTAGGTAGCTTTAATACTCTTGAAGAATTAAAACAAGTGCATCCTATAGGTAAAACAGGTGAAAGCTATTTAGTAGATGCTAATTTATATATTTGGTCTAGTGAAAATCAAACATGGATTAATGTTGGAGAAATTAAAGGACCAACGGGTGCAACTGGAGAAAAAGGTGAAATGGGACCAACTGGTCCAACCGGTTCTATAGGACCTCAAGGAAAACAAGGTGAAATAGGTCCTACGGGTCCAACTGGTCCTAAAGGAAATGATGGTACTAGTGTCGCTATTTTAGGAAGTTTTGATAGTTTAGACGAGTTAATAAAAGCTCATCCTACGGGTTCAGCAGGACAAAGTTATTTAGTTAATTCCAATTTATATGTTTGGTCTGATGAAAGTCATAATTGGATAAATGTAGGTCATATAAGAGGACCTCAAGGTGAACAAGGACCCCAAGGAATCCAAGGAGTGCCTGGTCCAACAGGCCCAAGAGGTATGCAAGGTCCTCAAGGAGTGCAAGGTCTTCAAGGGATTCCTGGTCCAACAGGCCCTAAAGGAGAAACCGGGCAAATGGGCCCTGTTGGTCCTCAAGGAATTCAAGGTGTTCCAGGGCCACTTGAAACACCTACATTATATGTTATGACATCATATTCAGATAATCCAAGTGACGGCATCAAAGTAGATGCTGATGACCGATTACCACTTGAAACAAAAGTTACTGATAATACTAATAGTTTCTATGTCACTGATCGAAACAACACCATAACCTTTTTAAGAAAAGGAATGTATAGAGTTGATTTTATCGTGCAAGCACGCACAAGTGATGGCGTTAGTGCACTAGAAGCATCAAACATTATATCTATTGGTTTTCGAAAAATTGAAGAAAGTACAGTATATGCTGGTAATTCTGTTTGGGGTAGTTCTCAGACACCAACAACGATTTCAGGCTTTGGAATTGTCAATTTAACCTACCCTAATCAACTTTTTGAACTCGTCAATCTTGGCAAATACCCTATTTATTTGCAAAGCCCTAAATTAGACTCACTTGGAACTGAATCATCTTTTGCAAATCCTGTTGTAACCATCATGATTCAGGCCATCACCTAAAAAAGTAAGGAGGAAATTATGGATTTATATAAGAAAGCTTTAGATAAAATTCAAAAGGACCAAAAATGTAAACCTGAATGTCTAGTTTATCTACAAACAGGACCAACAGGTCCTACGGGCCCAGCTGGATTAAATGGTGAAATAGGACCTACTGGTCCAACTGGTCCTACGGGTCCAGCAGGAGGTCCTACCGGTCCTACAGGGCCACAAGGTCCAACAACTATTACTATTGGTAAAACACAAACAGGTAATCCGGGAGATATTGCTTCAGTTCAAAATATGGGAACAAGCGAAAATGTCATCCTCGATTTTGTGATACCACAAGGTCCTACAGGAAGGCAAGGAAGACAAGGAATACAAGGCATTCAAGGGCCAGAAGGTGAAATAGGTCCTACAGGGCCTACAGGACCAACGGGGCCTACGGGTCCAGCAGGACCAGAACTAATAAGTGCTGCTTACTTTGTTTCATTCAATCAAATAAATTATCCATCTGACGGCCTTGAAGTAAAAGAAAACTCTAGACTACCTATCGACATCAAAGAAATGGATACAAATAATATTGCCATTTTAAATTCAGGTGAAAATACTATTCAATTTAATAAAGCTGGATTTTACAAAATAACTTTTATCGTCAATGCCTATGTCAAAAATAGTTCCCCTACCTTCAATCCCCAAACAGATTATGTTTCGATAGGTTTTAGAGAAATAAATACTGATAATACATATATTGGAGGCTCTACTATGATTCCAGATCAAAAACCCGTTGAACTATCTGCTCAAGGTATAATTACCGTTGTCAGTACAAACCTTCAATATGAACTCGCTAATTTAACGAAAAGTTCTATCTACTTAAATACAACTCAGTTAGAAAATACCAATTCAACATCCTACTTTGCCAACTCTCTTATCACCATCATCGCAGAATATTTAGGGAGGCCCATAGATGGGTAAATATAAAGTAATCGTATATGCCATCGCCAAAAATGAAGAACAATTTGTCAAACGATGGGTTGATTCTATGAAAGAAGCAGATGCCATTTATGTTCTAGATACAGGTTCAACTGATAACACCATTCAAAAATTAAAAGAATTAAATGTACATGTATCACAAGAAGATATTAAGCCATTTAGGTTTGATATTGCGCGAAATCATTCTTTAGATTTAGTTCCTAAAGATGCTGATATATGTGTTTGTACCGACTTAGATGAAGTATTTGTTAAAGGCTGGAGAGAAAAATTAGAAGAAGTTTGGCAAAATGAAGCGACAAGAGTTTCTTATAATTATAACTGGTATATTGAAAACAATATTCCAAAAGTCAACTTTTATATCGAAAAAATACATACGAGACTTAATTATAAATGGACACATCCTGTTCATGAAGTTTTAGAATATATAGGTCATGGAAAAGAAAAGAAAATTATAACCGATAGTATTACCTTAAATCATTACCCAGATTACAAAAAGTCAAGAGCTAATTATTTAGCCTTATTAGAACTTTCTGTTAAAGAAAATCCCCTAGATGATAGAAATATGCACTATTTAGGCCGTGAATATATGTATCATCAAAAATGGAATGAATCTATTGACACATTAATTAAACACCTTCGTCTTAAAACAGCCTTATGGAAAGATGAAAGATGTGCATCAATGCGCTTTATTGCAAGAGATTATCAAGCTCTTGGAAAAATAGATGAAGCTAGAATGTGGCTTCAAAAAGCCATTATAGAGGCCCCTTATTTAAGAGATCCATACGTTGAACTAGCCCTACTAGAGTATGGACAAAATAATATGGACTTAGTCAAAAAATATTGCCTTGAAGCCCTTAAAATAACGAGTCATCAAAAAACATATATTAATGAAATATTTAGCTGGGATCATACCATATATGATTTATTATCAATTTGTGCTTTTTATGAACAAAACATTCCAGAAGCCATAAATTATATAAACCAAGCTATAGCTATAAGTCCAGATAATAAGAGGCTACTTGAAAATAAAAAATTATTTGAAGAATGCTTAAAAAACTCTTAAATATAAGAGTTTTTTAGATATTAAAAGCCATTGCTTTAGAGTTTTTCTTCATAGATAATTCACATAATTCATATTGCTTATACATAATAATTTCTTTTAATTTATCAAATTTAAAATATATTTCTTCATAGTCATCAATATATTCTTTAAAATGCTGAAAATTTTTTTTAAATTCTTTCTTTAATTCATCAATACCAGTTACAGCCTTATCTAAGAGATTAGATGCTAAAGAAATATTTTCATATTTACTTAAGCGCGTCTTCGTATAATCACTATATTGATAATACTTTTCGCGTTTTTCTTTAAAACTAATTGCCTCTTTGATACCTGATACCGAATTTACAACTAAAAAACTTCCAACCATTATTTTTAAACCATCATGTTTAGATACATTAGTTAAATAAACGCCTACTGTCATTTTAAATAAATTAAACACCATACGTTTTAACATACATAAATGAATTTTTGTTTTAATTTTTAAACTGGCATCATTTATTCTCTTTTCTATTTCTTTCACATTTTTTTCACTAGTATCGATAGTTTTTTCATCATCTTTAGTAGTTACCTTTTTACCATTTATGTCATCTTCTATTTTTTGAATTTCCTTTTGGCAGTAAGATAAAATATCATTATTTTTAGTATTATCAAGACTTTCTAAAGAAGATTTACGTACAAAAGACATTTTATCTTTTAATTCATCAAGTTTGTTTTTGAAACTAAATAATCTTGCTTCTTCTATTTCTAAATTATCTAATTTATAGTTATAATCGATTTTTTTCTCATAATATCTTATATCTTTTTTTAAATATTCAATAGCCTCAGGTATGTTTAAAGATATCTTTTTTTCGAGTCTTTTTTCCTTTATACGAAGTTTTTCATCAACATCATTTAATAAAGTATCAAAGATAGAAAAATCAATATTATTTTTAACATTCTTTTGAATAGTATATTGCTTTTTAGAAACACCATCTTTCTTATCAGTTAAAAAGTTTTGTTTTAAAAGAACCATTATTTCTTTAGAATATGTATCATCATTTATATGCCTATCACAATAAACTTTTATTGTTTTATGGCCATTAAAATCAAGTAAATTATCAAAATCGTCTAAATTAAGTTCAGATTTTCTTTTTTTTATTGTTGCAAAGCCAAGTCTTTTATTTACATATCTGTTTTCTAATGCTTGTTTTTGATCATACATATTTCATCACCTATATAAATTGTACCAAATTTTTTTTTAATTGTCATTATATTGTTTAAATATTTATGATGCAAATTTATCCATTTTTTGAAGAAAAAAAATTACTGCTTAGCAATAATTTTAACAAATTTATCTCCATATTTTTTTTCTTTAATGGTCGTATAAATGTCATGGATTTTTTCATTTTCATACTCGCATATAATTAAACCATTTTCTTTTAGTAAATGATGTTTTTCTATATATTCTAAACATGAATTAATAAGATTTAATTTATAAGGTGGATCTAGAAAAATAAGATCAAAAGTTATTTTCTTTTCACGAAAATAATCTAGAGCGTTCATATAATCCATATTTAATACATGACTATTTTTAATACCTAAATTATTTATATTTTGACGTAAAAACTTTATAATTTCTTTATTGTGGTCCACGAAATAGCAATAAGAAGCACCATTACTTAAGGCTTCTAATCCTAAATTACCACTACCTGCAAACAAATCTAAACATATGCTTTCATGGATATGATTTTGAATTGTTGCAAAAAGAGATTCTTTTACTCTATCCATAGTTGGCCTTGTTCCTAAAACACCATAACCTTCTATTTTTTTACCTTTATATTTACCACTTATAATTCGCATATTTTACTCCTTTATTTTAGTGCTGACATAAATGTTCCAGCAAGTTCGACTATTTCTAACATTTTATTTATTTTATCAGATGGTCTTAATTTATAGAAAGATTTTACTTCTTCTTCAAAATTTTTGAAAGATTCGGGATTTCTTGTTAACGTTTTATACCAAGAAGCATTTTGTCTTATGTAGTTTTTATAAAGAGGACTTGCTTTTAATTTAAACTGAATATCTAAGGTCATTAGTCTTCAAAATGCTTATATATAGGTCGTGGTTTATACTCCTCTTTGGTATCAGATTCACTACCTTCTTTATTTCCTAAATCTTGAAGAACACCTACAACTCTTTGCAAACTATTAACGCCTTCTTGCAGACTATCTAAATTAATATTTTTAAGCCATGATACAATTTCTCCAACACCAAAGCCTGTTACACCTTCTTTTATGTTTGTTTCAACCTCAGGTGTTAAATAACTTTTCCATGCATCATCACTTTCACCATATAAATCGTATATTTCATAAAATTTTTGCCAGGTCATATCACCTTTTTTAACATATGTTAGAAGTCTAGGGTTTTTGCTAACAAATCCTTTAAAAGCCTCTTTATCAGCCATTTTAATCACCTACATTATTATATGAAATATGGGTAATTAAATGAATCATTATTTAAAATCCTATTTATATTTTACCATATTATGATGAATTTCGATAAGAAAAAGTAAAGATAGACTCTTTACTTATCAATATCAAAATTATCTAGGAAATCACCTATAGTCATTATTTTATCATCAACGGTTTTTAAATCATCTTCGGTTATTGTTTCAGGAGCATCATTTTGAGATGTATTATCTAACGTACTTACAATAAAAGATGAATCAATCTTTCCTTTACTAATGGATGTTCCTGTTGATAAAGAATCACAGAAAGGAATTTCCGTTATTTTGACATTTGTTATATCAATACCTTGGGCTAAACCAAGAAGAGATTTGGAATTAACGACAAACGCTGATATAACATAATATGGGTTGGTTTTGACATCGCGAATTATTCTAGCACCCTTTCGCGTTCTAGACATTTTTTCAATATCGCGTGTATGCATTCTTTTAGCAGTATTTTTTTCAGTTACAATAACAATACTATCATCATCGTTTATTATTAAACCATCTTTTACTTCATCATTTTTAAGTGAAATAGCTTTGACACCTGATGTTTTTAAACCGGTAACCGGTATTTCACTAATATCATATTTAAGGGCATATCCCATTTTTGTTATAACAAGGACATTATCTTTACTATCATATGACACACTAACAACTTCATCATCATTTTTTAAATTCATACAGTTAATAGCTTTCGAATATCTTTGAACTTTAAATTCGCTAAGTAAACTTCTTTTGACATTACCATTTTTAGTAAAAATAGTTATATATTGTTCTTTTTCAAATGATGATACAATCATACTATTAATAACAGTTTCTTCTTCATCAATATTTACAATATTGCTTACATGTTTTCCTAGTTCTTTCCATTTTAGTTCAGGTATCTCATATACAGGTATGTATAAATAATTACCTTTAGTTGTAAAGATTAATAATGTATCCATTGTATTTGCTTCATATATAGAAGATACATGATCTCCTTCTTTAACAAAGGTTTGTTCATCTTTATTATAACTTCTTTTAGATACACGTTTAATATATCCTTCATTAGTTACAACGACAATAACATCTTCTTTTGGTATTGTTTCTTTGATGTCAATTTTAATTTCGGTAATTTCATCTTTGATAACAGTCTTTCTTGGTACAGCATATTCGCTTTTAATTTTCTTTAATTCGTGTTTCATAACTTCTTTTAGTTTGTTTTCATCACTTAATATTAATTTTAAGGCTTCAATAAATTTATCTAATTTTATTTTTTCTTCTTCAAGTTCTGTAACATCTGTATTTGTTAATTTATATAATTGTAAAGTTACAATAGCTTCAGCTTGTTCAGGCGTAAAGTCAAAACTTTTAACTAAGTTATCTTTAGCATCACCTTTATTTTTACTAGCCCTAATTACTTTAATTACCTCATCTAATATCGATAACATTTTTAAAAAACCATCGACAATATGTAATCTTTTTAAATATGTTTTTAAATCAAATTCACTTCTTCTTACGATAACTTCTTTTTGATGAGCAATATAAGCATCTAGTAATTCAAGAATACCAAGAGTCATTGGTCTTCTATTGACAATAGCTACCATGTTATATGAATATGTAATTTGAAGGTCAGTATTTAAGAACAAATAATTAAGTATGGCTTCTTTATTGGCGCCTGCTTTTAAATCAACGACAATTCTTAAACCTTCTCTATCACTTTCATCACGAACTTCTAACATACCATCAATTTTTTTATCAATGCGAATACTATCCATTTTATTAACAAGGGAAGATTTATTTACTTCAAAAGGTATTTCACTAATGATGATTTGTTCTTTTCCTTTTTCTTTAACAAATTCACATTTACTACGAACTACTACTCTACCTTTTCCTGTTTCAAAGGCTTCCGTAATACCTTTTTTTCCTTCAACAATACCGCCGGTTGGAAAATCAGGACCTTTGACAATATTTAAAATCGTATCTAAATGACAATTAGGACTATCGATTCTTTTAATAGTAGCATCGATTACTTCACCTAAATTATGGGGTGGTATATTGGTTGCATATCCTGCTGATATACCATTTGATCCATTAACAAGAAGGTTTGGAAATTTAGCCGGTAAAACAGTTGGCTCTAAGAATCTATCATCAAAGTTAGGAGCCCAAGCAACTGTATCTTTATCTAAATCTTTTAAAAGTTCTTCACTTATTTTGGATAACCTTGCTTCTGTATAACGATATGCGGCTGGTCCATCTCCATCCATGGAACCATTATTTCCATGAATATCAACTAATATGTGATTTTGTTTCCACCACTGACTCATTCTAACCATAGCATCATATACAGAGGAATCTCCATGTGGATGGAATTTTCCTAAAACTTCTCCTACGGTTGATGCACATTTGATATAGGAATGATTATAAGTATTTCCTACTTTATTCATAGCATATATAATTCTTCTTTGAACGGGTTTTAATCCATCTCTTACATCAGGTATAGCCCTATCTTGAATTATTTCTTTAGCGTAACTACCAAACCTTTCACCCATTATTTCTTCAAGTGAATATTCATGTATTCTTGATATTATATCATTTGTATCATTTTGTTTTTTCATGCCATCCTTTTCCTTCCTAGCATTTCACTATTATCCAAAATAACGATTAACTAGCTCTATAATTATCCTCCATTGTAAAGATAACATTTTCATTTATCCATTCTTTACGAGGTTCTACTTTTTCACCCATTAAAACACTTACACGTTTTTCGGCTAAAGCAGCATCACTAATATTAACTCTAATCAAACTTCTCGTTTCTGGATTCATAGTTGTTTCCCATAATTGATCAGGATTCATTTCACCTAATCCTTTATATCTTTGAATTGTATATTTGCCTGTATTTTCTTTTTTCATTTGTTCTAATTCTTCATCAGTATAAGCATACATATGCTTCTTACCATAATCTAATTTATAAAGTGGTGGTAACGCAATATAAAGTTTACCTGCTTCAATTAAACCACGCATATAATAATAGAAAAAAGTTAATAAAAGAATTTGAATATGGGCTCCATCGACATCAGCATCGGTCATGATGATAACTTTATCATAATTAGATTCACTAACTTCAAAATCACTACCAACACCAGCACCTATAGTATGAATCATCGTATTAATTTCTTCGTTTTTAATAATATCTTCCATAGAAGCCTTTGCGGTATTAATAACCTTACCTCTAAGTGGTAAAATAGCTTGAAACTTTCTATCACGTCCGCCCTTAGCACTTCCACCAGCTGAGTCTCCTTCGACCAAAAACAATTCATTTATTTTCGGATTTTTACTTTGAGCAGGAGCTAATTTACCAGATAAATTTTTTTCAATTTTGCCTTTGGTTTTACCATTTCGAGCCTCATCTCTTGCTTTCCTAGCGGCTTCTCTTGCAAGTTTACTTTTTAATAATTTTTCAAGAATAGTTGTTGCTACTTGCTTATTTTCTTCAAGGAAAAAGGCTAACTTTTCTGTAACCATACTATCAACAGCAACCCTTGCTTCACTTGTTCCAAGTTTACCCTTAGTTTGACCTTCAAATTGAAGTAAACTTTCAGGTATTTGTAAACTTATAATAGCTGTTAAACCCTCTCTCGTATCAGGTCCTTCTAAATTTTTATCTTTATCTTTTAAAAACTTATTTTTTCTTGCATATTCATTAAAAACTCTCGTTAAAGCACTCTTAAATCCTACCTCATGCGTTCCTCCATCATTAGTTTTTACATTGTTGACAAAGGATACAATATTTTCATTATATGCATCAGTATACTGAAAGGCTACCTCAATATTAATTCCATCTTTATTACCTTGAAAATTAACTACTTTATGTAAAACAGATTTATCTTCATTTAAATATTCAACAAACGAATTAAGACCATTTTCATAATGATAGACCTCTTGTTTATCTTCTATCTCATTAACAATTTCAATCGTTAAATTATTAAGTAAAAAGGCACATTCTTGCATTCTTTCACAAATGGTTGAAAAAGAAAAATTAGTTGTTGAAAAAATGGTATCATCAGGCCAAAAACGAACCTTCGTACCTGTTTTACTAGTTCTTTCAAGTTTCGTAAGTGGTGTTTTGGTATGACCACCATTTTCAAAAGATATAAAATGTTCATAACCATCTCTTTTGATATGTACTTCCATCTTTTTACTTAAAGCATTAACAACACTTGCACCTACTCCGTGCAAACCGCCTGATACTTTATAACCACCCGCTTCAAATTTACCACCAGCATGAAGAACCGTATATATAACTTCAGGCGTTGAAATACCACTAGAATGCATACCAACTGGTACACCTCTTCCTTCATCTTCAACACTGATACTTCCGTCTTTATGCATAATGATTTTTATTTTTTGGCCATATCCATTGATAACTTCATCAATACAATTATCAACGATTTCCCATACTAAATGGTGAAGACCTCTCTTATCTGTTGAACCAATATACATACCTGGTCTTTTTCGAACTGCTTCTAAGCCTTCTAATATTTTAATCGAACTTTCATCGTATGCCATACTATCACCATATTAATATTAACATTTTTAAAAATTTTTGACAAGTTTTTAAAAGAAAAAAGATGAGATTTCATCTTATTTTATAACGTCTTTTCCTATTTTTAATTATAAATTTTCAATATTGTGATGAAGGGCTCTATTTAAACCATTACCAATAACATCACCAAGTTTTTCCATAATAAAATCAACTTCTTTAGGTGTAACCATTAAATTATAGCCTATAGGAGATAAAACTTCATATATGAGTTTCCTTACATCAACATCGTTTAGCATCCCAACAAGGCCCATTAAATTTTCACGATCTTCTTTCGTAATTTGGATATCTTTTTTTAAATAATTAGGGTTACCAAAAGATAGTTTATTAGCAGGACTATGAAGATGTTTTTTTGTATAAGAAAAATGTTTATACATATAATTTATTGTATCACTTACAATCGTTACAGCATCAACAACAGTTGGAACACCAATCGCAATTACCGGTTTTCCTATGACTTCTTTATTTATTTCTTTTCTTTTATTACCTATACCACTTCCCGGATTGATACCAGCATCAGTTATTTGAATTGTTTTATTTACTCTTTCAAGAGCCTGACTAGCTAGAGCATCAATAACAATCAAAAAAGCAGGATTTTCGGCCTCAACGATACTTTTAATTAAATCACTTGTTTCAATACCTGTTTGTCCCATAACACCTGGTGCAATAGCGCTTACACATCTAAAACCATCACTTACATTACCAATTTTAAACAAATGACTTGTTACAACAATATTATCAATAGTAATTGGTCCTAATGAATCAGGCGTTGATTTATCATTACCAAGACCTATAATTAAAGCAGATGCATCATCATCAATATTTAACTGTTTTAAAAGTTTTTTTATATGAAGGGCAAATACTTCTTTTAATTTTTCTTTATTGTTATAATCCGTTGCATCATCAAATTCAATGGTTATATAAGTACCCTCTTTTTTATTAGTTATAGATGCTTCTTCTTTATTTAATTTCATCGTTGTTACTTTAATACCATCGATATCTTCTGTTTGTTTATTAACGTTATTACTTATCGATTCAATCGCTAAATCGGTTCTAATTTCATAATTCTTTAAATCAATTATCTTTTTCATAGCATCACCTATATATATTTTTACCAAAAGTTGTTATTTTTATTGATTTTTTTGCAATTTTTTGTTAGAATTATCTTATGTGAAAGCTTGGAGGTGATAATATGCCAAATATGAAAAACGCAAAAAAAGCTGTTAGAAATAATCCTAAAAGAAAAGAATTAAATAATACTTTCAAAGCAAGTATGAAAAGTGCAATTAAAAACGTTGAAAAAGCTGTTGAAGCAAATGATAAAGAAAAAGCAACTGATAATTTAAAAGTTGCAATCAAAAGAATAGATAAAGCGGCTGCTAAAGGAATCGTTCATAAGAACTATGTTGCTCGTAATAAATCTCGTTTAACAAAAAAAGTAAACTCTTTATAAAATAAATTCAAAAAGAATTTATTTTTTTTGGAAAATTAGATATAATAAAACTGGTGATGATATGAAAAAGTTCCTTTCTGTTTCTCTTGCTATACTATTAATATTATTAGTTATTCAGTACAAAGGACAAATAACAGAATTTGTACTACTTAATTTTATATATAAAAATGACTTTGTATATAAAAGTGGAAATGAATATGAAACAAAAAAGGATTTTTCTTATTTTCAAAGTACAGATAATTATAAACCAAATGAGGCTACAGATATTGTAAATATTATATATAGTTCTATTAATAAGGGATATGATAAATTTAATTTTTACTGCCCTATTAGTTATGAAAGTTGCTTTAATGATGTTAAAGATTTAACAAATAATTATGCGTATTTATCTAACATAAATAATTTTATTCATCCCTTTAATAGTTATAATAAACTAAACATTGTCATTAATAGTTTAGGAAAAATAAGTATCGATGTTGATAAGTTATATAGTGAAAATATGATTACAGAATTAAATGCTGAGGTTGATAGAGTCTATAATATGCTTATTAAAGATAATATGACAAATAGAGATAAAATTAAAATCATACATGACTATATTATTAGTCATACTAAATATGATCAACAAAAAGCCAGCGATATTGAAAATGGAACTAATAATAGTGTATATTTATCGCAAACAGCATATGGTCCTCTACTTCAGGGATATGCTATATGTAACGGATACACTGATGCTATGGCGCTTTTTTTGGATAAAATGCATATACCTAATTATAAAATATCAAGTAAAACGCATATTTGGAATCTTGTTTATATAGATGGAAAATGGCTTAATCTCGATTTAACTTTTGATGATCCAGTATATGAAAATGGTTATGAAACAATAAGTTATCAATATTTTTTAATAACTACACCTGAAATGCTTAATTTAGATATAATTAATCATAATTTCGATGCCAATATGTTTAAAGAGGCCATAAATTAAAAGATAATGATGTTAATAATATAAAACCCCGTTTCTTGAGTATAGAAACGAGGTATTTTTATTTAATCAACTAAGTACTTATTTTTATCAAGCATATAATTATGATTTACTTCATAATCAGTTAAGGCTCTATCATATGTTCTTACGGAATATATATTTCCATTAAACCATTCCCCACCAATACGATTTGCATAAGGATTACCACCTAAAACGAACCAAGTATTATTTAATGGTTT
>CANQDH010000003.1 GCA_947591565.1 uncultured Bacilli bacterium
TTACTAAATTGTGGTGCTCTACGAGCAGCTTTAAGACCTGGTTTTTTACGTTCTTTACTACGTGGATCTCTTGTAATAAAGCCAGATACTTTTAATATTTTACGGAAACTGTTATCACTGTCAACATTAGGAGCATCATACTCTAATAAAGCTCTTGCGATTCCTAATCTAATAGCACCAGCTTGACCACTAAATCCTCCACCAGAAACTTTAGCGTCAATATCAAAAGTTTCTTCAGTTGATGTTGCAACAAGTGGTTGCATTAAATCAGAAACATTTGTATCATATGGAAAATAGTCTTTAACATCTACTCCATTTACAGTTATTTTACCTTTTCCAGGAACCATTTTAACTTGAGCAACAGATGATTTTCTACGTCCTGTTCCAATAAAAACTCTCTTATTAGCCATCTAAACCCTCCTAATTTAATTTCATTTCAACTGGTTTTTGTGCAGCATGTGGATGTTCACTACCAGCATATACAAATAATTTTTTATACATTTGACGTCCTAAACGTCCTTTTGGAAGCATTCCTTTAACAGCTCTTTCCATCATTTCAACTGGATAATTTTCTTTCATTGTACGTGCAGTTCTTTCACGTAATCCTCCAGGATATCCACTATGATTGTAATACATCTTATCATCTAATTTATTGCCTGTAAGAACAACATTAGATGCATTAATAACAATAACATAGTCTCCACAATCTAAGTTTGGTGTATAAGTTGGTTTATGTTTTCCACGTAAAACATGTGCAACTTTAACAGCAACACGTCCAAGTGGAGCATTATTTGCATCAATTACATACCAATCACGTTTAATTTCTTGTTTTTTTTGCATAAATGTGTTTTTCATAAATAATTTCCCTTTCTTATTTTTATGTAAGGTGTCCCAAGCCTCACAAATGGGATATAAATGTACCAATTAAAATCTTACTAAAATTATATAAAAAAGTCAAGAAAAAATAACACAAAAAAGAAATTTTTTACAGTTTTATAGTTTCATAATTGGTATAGTATCTAATAAAAGACATCTTTTAAATATAATCCTTCGGGATTAGCTGTCCTTCCAGATACTGTTCTATCCTTAGCGTCCATAATATCAATAATATCTTCGCTTTTTCTTTTACCTTCACCTATTTCAATAAGTACACCGACAATATTTCGAACCATATATCTTAAAAAACCAGTTCCAAAAAAAGAAAGGGTTATGTGATACGGATCTTTCATATTTCGAATTAAATTAGTTTGAATAATGGTTCTAACTGTATCTTCATACTTTTCTTCAGCTTTCGTAAAGGACTTAAAATCATGAGTTCCTTCTAAATATTTCATCGCTCTTTCCATATCAGCAACATCTAATTTTTTATTATATTGATATACATAATCTTTTTCAATAGGATTATATTCACCCATATTAATTTTATAAATATATTCTTTAGCCTTAACATTGTACCTTGCATGAAAATCATCTGAAACTTTTTCAATACTTTTAACATAAATATCATTTGGTAATAATTTATTGATAGAATTTTGTAAAGTATTGGTATCCATATCTTTATTTAAATCAAAATGGGCTTTTTGGTTAAGTGCATGAACCCCTGCATCCGTCCTACCTGATGCTGAAATGGTAATAGCCTTATTTGAATTAATCTTTCGCAAAACTTTTTCTATTTCACCTTGCACTGTCTTAACACTTGGTTGTTTTTGATAACCATTATATTTAGATCCATCATATGAAAATGTCATAAAATATCGCATACTCTTCACACCCTTTAAAACTTACCACTTTTTGGCATATCTATATATATCTTTTAACAAATCATTAATATCATCTCTAAAACCTAATTTAACATTCTTATTTTTTAAAACAAGATTTGAAAAATTGATGACTTTAGGTACTTCTAAATGATATTTTTTGACTTTTTTTTCGTCAGTAAATAAAGCATATTTATCAAACTTTTGAATGGTATCATTTTTTTCTATAACATAAATAAAGTCCGCTAATTTATGAATTAGATTAGTATCATTTGATAAAATAATTATCGTTTTATGAAATCTATTTTTTAATATTCGTATTATTTTAATTAAATTAGTTTTATGCCCAAAATCTAGTGATAGCATGTTTTCATCAATTAAAATAATTTTAGGATTATAAGCAAGAACGGAAGCCATAAGGGCTAGTTTTTTTTCACCACTACTTAACTCTTCTAAATAATTATCTAGATAACATTTGTCTAAATGAACCATTTTTAGGGCATCATTCAAATGTTTATCATGATCTTTATTATAGCCATATTTATCTAAATTAGATAAAATAAGTTTTTTTACCGTTATGTTTGTATTTATCATACTTACATATCCTACATTTTTTTTCCATTTATAAAGTGTTTCACTAGATGATTCTTTATCTATTTGCAAATTATCCATAGCTATATTACCACTATATTCAAGATAATCTCCACTTAATATTTTTAAAAAAAGATGACGATTTAGTCCTATGATGAAATTAATTGTATGATCTTCAAACTTGGTACATATATTTTTAAATATATTTTGGTTAGCATAAGTGGAGCTTAAATTATTTACTTTTATTTCCATATAGCATCAATCAACTCTTTTTCGTTAAAATATGGCTTATCTACCATTCCATAATACTTTAATTTATTAGATAAATCAATAATAAATGGCAAATTCATATCTAATTCTTTGAGTTTTTTTTCATTATGAATTATATCCTGTGTTGTTATATTTAAAGCATTACACCCGTTATTAATGACAATAATATTATCACCTAATTGTATATCTTCCATATTTTGAGATAGATTAACAACCGTTAAACCATTTTTACACTCTTTTTTTAGTCTTTTTATTATTTTATCTTTATATGGGAATTCTATTTCATCTAAAAGGTTATCGATTAATAAAACTTTAGGATTTTGCATTAAAAGATGATTTAAATAAATAAGGCATTTTTCACTATCGCTTAAAGAAGATGTTATTTTTAATAAATTAAGCGCATCTTTTATTTCTTCATCAGATAATTTATCTAAACAAGCCTTTTCCAAACTAAGTAAGCCAACTAAAGAATATTTGTCTTTTATATCACAGCCATCTAGAGTAATTTTACCATGATAGGTAAGCTCACCTGTAAGGATTTTGGTAAGTGTCGTTTTCCCTGTTCCATTACTGCCAACAATCGTTGTCCATTTACCATCTTCGATATCCATATTTAAATTTTTAAATACTTCTTTTTTCTTATATGAAAAGGACACATTTTTTATAGAAACTAAACTCATACTAATTTCCTATCTTTTTATTTTGTATATTAAAAATAAATTTGGACATTAATTTTGGAGAACAAACTTTACTTAATGAATAATTCATTTTCATAAGTTTACCTGGTATGATGATTTGTTTTTCTTTAAACATTTGATTGATGGCATACTCGGCTACTTTATCACTATTTAGTCCCCTTATACCAAATTTTACATTTGCAACATTATTAAAATTGGTATCAACAGGACCTGGACATAAGCATCCAATATATACTTTACTATTTAGTTGTTTAAGTTCTTCACGAATACTTTCTGTTAAATTAAGAACATATGATTTCGTTGCATAATAGGTTGCCATTAAAGGACCAGGTGCAAAAGATGCCATTGACGCAACATTTAAAATATAACCCCTATTATGTTTAAGAAAATCATTTAAGAACAACTTTGTTAATGTTTGAACAGCTTTAATATTTAAATCAATCATATTTAATTCTTTATTTAAATCTGTTTCTGTAAAATAACCACAATCGCCAAAACCAGCATTATTTATCAATATATCAATTTTATCATTTTTACATAATTCATATAGTTCCATACAATTATACGTACTGGATAAATCCATATCAATTATTTTTGTCTTTTTTCCAAAGGATTTTTTTAAATCTTCTAATTTTTCTTTATTTCGAGATACAAGAACTAGTTCTACTCCCATATCATGTAATACTGTCGCAAAAGATAGTCCTATACCACCACTTGCACCTGTTATTAATGCCTTCACAATTATCACCACTATAATTATAAACTAAATTAAAAAAGAATACAATAAAATACGCTATTTAAACAAAATCACATATTTAAATAATCATTTGTACGCTAAAAAAGTAGTCCCTTTTCATACGAACTACCTTTTTCTTATTTAAGTAATTTTGTAATTTAAAATGTTTTTATTATTTTATTAAAAACCCATAACAAAACAAATGACTAAAAAAGCAATACCTAAGCAAAGTGTTAATCTACTTACAAATAATTCGCCGCCACGTTCTTTTCTATTTGCAAATAAGTTACTATTTCCACCTGAAATAATGCTAGAAGCACCTTCAGCTTTACCACTTTGAAGTAAAACAATCGCAATTAATAAAATACATATAATTAATAGAAATATTATCATAATATACCTCCTTAACTAATAGTGAGTATAACATATTTTGCATTTTAATGCAACCAAATAATGGCCTCTAACATAAATATATTGATTTATAAAAATTAAATGATAATAAAAAGAAGCCTATTTAGCTTCTTCCGTAGCCCTTACTTCACGAATAACAGTTACCTTTATTGTACCTGGATATTGAAGTTGCTGTTCAATTTTATCTTTAATATCACGAGCTATTTTATAACTTCCTAAATCATCTACATCTTCTGGTTTAACAATAACGCGTAATTCACGGCCTGCCTGGACAGCAAAGGTTTTTTCAACACCTTCCATATCATTTCCAATAGCCTCAAGTTCTTGAAGTCTCTTGATGTAGTTTTCAATTGAATCGTTTCGTGCACCAGGTCTTGATGCCGATAATGTATCAGCAATCGCAACAAGTTCAGAAATAATACTAGTTGCAGGAACATCACCATGATGTGATTCAATCGCATTTATAACAACATCACTTTCTTTATATTTACGCGCTAAATCTCTACCTAAAGTAACATGTGAACCTTCAACTTCATGATCTATGGCTTTACCAATATCATGTAAGAGTCCAGCCCTTTTAGCAAGTTGTTCATTTTCACCAAGTTCAGAAGCCATGATACCTGCTAAATGACCGACTTCAAGAGAATGTGATAAAACGTTTTGACCAAAACTTGTTCGAAAATGAAGACGACCGATTAATTCAACTAACTCAGGATCAACTTTCGTAATTCCAAGTTCATATAAGGCTGATTCTCCAAACTCGATAATTTTGGCTTTCATATCTTTAGAAGTTTTGTCATATAGCTCCTCTATTCTCGTTGGATGAATTCGTCCATCTTTAATTAATGATTCAATTGTAACTCTCGCAATTTCTCTTCGAAGAGGATCAAAACTTGATAAAACAATAGCTTCAGGTGTATCATCAATAATTAAATCAACCCCTGTTACAGCCTCGATTGTTCGAATGTTTCTTCCTTCCCTACCGATAATACGACCTTTCATTTCATCATTTGGAAGAGTTACAACCGTTACTGTTTGTTCCCCAGCAACATCACCAGCATATTTTTGCATTGATGAAACAAGTAAATCTTTAGCCTTTTTATCAGCGTCTAATTTAGCTTCCATTTCTCTTTCTTTGATGTAAGTTGCAACTTCTAAACTCATCATCTCTTCTACTTTTTGCATTACTAATTTTTTAGCTTCATCTTTGGATATTTTGGATATTTTTTCGAGTAAATCTAATTGTTCTTTTTTTAATTCTTCCACCTTACTTTGTTCATCTTGAACTTCTTTTTGTTTAATAATTATATTATTTTCTTTTTCTTCTAATAGTAATTCCCTATTTTGAAGTATTTGATCTCTTCGATCGATACTATTTTCACGATTTAAAAGTCTTTCTTCTGACTCTTTTAACTCATTTTTCTTTTCTTTTATTTCTTTATCAGTTTCTGTTTTTAAACGATAATTTTCTTCTTTTGCTTCTAAAATAGCGTCTCTTTTTAATTTTTCAGCATCTTTTTTGGCATTTTCTAATAACTTATTTACTTTATTTGATGCTTTTATACCTCTAATATAATTAATTATAAATACAGCAAGTACTCCAACAAAAAGTCCAATTAAGACAAGCAAAATGGAGAATAAAATATTATTATTCATTTTCTCCTCCATTTCTTATATAGAAAACTAATTACAAAAATTATTCCTACAATTATATTTTAATGTTAAATTAAGAGTATGTCAAGGCTAAAAAATGTTAATTGGAAGTAACAAATATTTTCATTATTATATAATATTAATACAAAATAAGGTCAAAAATAAAGAAAAAAAATAAAAACCTTTATAAAATAAAGGTTAAATACTAAATGGTCGGGAAAACAGGATTTGAACCTGCAACCCCTTGGTCCCAAACCAAGTGCTCTACCAAGTTGAGCCATTTCCCGATAAATTTTATAATATATTAATTTATATAAAAACCCTAGTCATACATACTCGAGCGATTTTCCAGTGGTGCGCCCGAAGGGACTCGAACCCCTGACCTCTTGGTTCGTAGCCAAACGCTCTAATCCAACTGAGCTACGAGCGCAAACTAAATTTTAATGGTGGCTCTGGGCGGAATTGAACCACCGACACAAGGATTTTCAGTCCTCTGCTCTACCGACTGAGCTACAGAGCCAAAATAAATGGCGGTCTCGACGAGGTTTGAACTCGCGATCTTCTGCGTGACAGGCAGACGTGATAACCACTACACTACGAGACCATATGGTTGCGGGAGCTGGATTTGAACCAACGACCTTTGGGTTATGAGCCCAACGAGCTACCAGGCTGCTCCATCCCGCGATATAAGAAAAATGGCGGAGAAAGAGGGATTCGAACCCCCGCGCCGTTTCCGACCTCCCGGTTTTCAAGACCGGTCCCTTCAACCAGACTTGGGTATTTCTCCAGATGGTGCCTAAGGCCGGACTTGAACCGGCACGGGATTTGACTCCCGCAGGATTTTAAGTCCTGTGCGTCTACCAATTTCGCCACTCAGGCACGTCATTAATTAATGACTATTACATTATATTATATTTTTTATATTTTGACAAGTATTTTTAACAATTTTATCAACTTTTTTAAAATAAAATCATCTATTCACGAAAAAACTAAATAGATAAAATCCATTTAGTTTCACTTAAATACGCCTTGGTCTCATACCATTTGGTCTTTGCATACCACCATTTCCTATATTTGTTGATGTACTTTCTATGGTAAGCGTATCATACTCTTGACCATTAATTAAAATAGAATATGTTTCATTTTTAGCAAAACTTTCACAAGATAAAACTAATGATGCAATTGTTTTACTTCCCGTATATGAAAGAACCTCTTTTCCTTTAGAATCAGTGATTTTTACGATAGAGCCTGCTTCTATATCATTGTTAAAGAAAATAGATACACTATACTGGTTAGAATTATTACTAATTCCCTGACTCATGCCACTAGAACCACCAGCCATGATAGTTCCTCTATTTACAACAAATTCGCCGTCATAATCTAAAGCACCATTTCCTGAATTAGTTGGTCCATCAACAACAATATAACCACCATTAATATAGCCTGAACCATTCACATCGATGCCATCACCTGTCGCATTTACATATATGTTTCCGCCATTAATAGTCAAAATATTATCCGTATTCATATTGAAATTATTTTGTCCTCTTCTTCCGCCCATACTAGAATTATCGGCGCCTCCTGCAACATTGATTCCATCATCAAGAGATAATAATTTAATATCACCATTATTTATCGTCATTTTAGTGGCTTCTAAGCCCTCATAACTTTGCTTGATATCAATACTACCTCCATCAATAATTAATTCTGTATCAGCATGTATACCATCATCTGAAGATGAAATAATTATATTGCCATCCTGAATAAGAGCATAATTATTTGAGTGAATCGCATCATCTAAGGTATCAAAAACAAATGTTCCGCCCTCAATAACTAAATTATCGCCAGCCTTCATACCTTTAGCGCTCTCACTTGTCGTTGCCCCATAATTCATAGGTCCTCTTTCAAAATTACCTAGAGAATTATTACTATCACATCCGCCACCTGTCTTAATATTAAACTCGCCATTTTGAATAAGTAACTTATTTTCAGCCTGGATTCCATCTAAAGTAGATTCAATATCAAATTGACCATTTTCAATTTTGATAAAACCTTTTTCAGTATCTGTATCATTACTTGATTTAATAGCATCACCACCTGATGTTATATGAAAAGTGCCATTTAAAATATAAACAGAATCCTTTCCTCTAATACCATCATCATTACTTTCAATGTTATAATTACCATTAATAATTTTAAGATCATCTTTTGATACAATACCATCTCCATAATGGGCTTTAATATCTAACCTGCCTTCGCCATCAAAAACTAAATCATCTTTACTATAAATAGTTCCATTTACATCTTCAGCAAATGATTTATAAGTAGTACCATCTTCTAACGTATTAACAGATCCCTTTTCTAAATAAATCAAAGTATTATTGGCTTTTTCAATATAAATAGCTGGGCCGCTTTCATTAGTTATATGAACATTATTTAAAACAAGTTTTACATCATCGCTAGTATTTATCGTTATAAACCCATCCTCAATAGTTCCAGATAGAAAGTAAGTACCACCTTCTGTTATTGTAAAACTCTTAGAAAGGTCAATTTCTCTATTTTCATAATTTGACCATATAATATCCTCATCACCATCATCTGTATTTATATTTATATCAACATCATCATGGGTACTTTCATGTTTATCTTGTACATCCTCTTTCTTTTTAGGATAAAACAATATTATACATATGATAATAACAACAATTAAAATAATACCAATAAATAGTTTTCCTTTATTTTTCATATGCTTCTCCTATAAATCTGTTTCATCAAGTGATTGCGATAAAATAATCTTTAAATTGCCATTTTTTACTCTTAAATCATCTATAAAAGCTTTTTCTAAGACATGCTCTTTTAAAACAACTCTATAACTTAAATCAAATAAACTACCCATATTAGTTGTTTTTACTTTTTCAAGAGTTACTTTTTTAGTATATTTATCAAATTCCTCATTAAATATTGTATCATAATTTAAATTTTCAGGTACGGTTATCTTAAGAATTTTTTCACCATTTTCTTTAAAGAAAAAATCCGTTTTAGATAACACAAAAATAGTTAAACATCCTAAAAGGGTAATGACAAAGGCAAAAAGAATACTTCCCATACCACAAGCAAGACCTACTGTCATCGCAAAGAAAACACTTAATATTTCTTTAGATGTACCTGGTAAACTTCTAAATTTTACTAAACTAAAGGCACCTAAAATCGCAACAGATATTCCGACATTACCACTTGCCATTAAAATAATACTTTCAATTAAAAAGGGTAAAATGGTAACGGTTATCAAAAATTCTTTATGATTTTTGGAAGTCCATTTGTGTGTTAAGGCAATTAAAAAGCCAAATAATAATGAGCAAAGAGAACTAATTAAAACTTCTAAAATGGAAGCATTACTACTAAAAATACTATTAAGCATATATATCACTTCTTTCTTGTTTATAAATATTTCCATATTTTGAAAATGATGATGGATATATTTTAAGACTTGATAAATAATGGGTAAACCATAAAGGTAATGAACCAAGGGTTTTTACTTCCATAATGACTTCATCTTCCTTAAAGAAAAGGTGGTCATCATTACTGTTATTTAAAGATAAATGATTTCTTCTACTTCGTAAATTAAAATCAAAGGTAATGCGGACATCATCGTTTCTAACTTTATAACTAAGGCGGTCATAACTAATAGATATTTTAGGTATTAAATGATAATGTTTAATCAAATAATCTATTTCTTTCATAATTTGATTGTTGTTATCAAAATCGCCACTTTCTAAATAATTATGAAATTCTTTTAAAGTCATCTGAACTCTTCGCTTACCAACTATTTCTTTATATTTGTTTTTGATTTCAAAAAAGATGACGTCATCCATGTTAGGTTTTCCATATGAACGGACGCGTAATTTATCTTTATATACTGGTTTATCAATCGAATTAATAATTAAATCATTATCTTTACTATCAAAATAAATATTATGGATATGGCTTTCATAATACTTATCTTTTTCTAAGTAAGGTTTAAGCAAACTGATAAGTTTTTGGTAGTTATCCTTACTAAGTAAATATTTTTGTTCCACTCTTTCAAAGATTTTATCATACATTTTCATCACCACTTCACTTTCATTATATTTATGGAACATTAAATAAAACTTAAAAAAATCTTTAAAAGATTTTTTCTTTAAAAATAATTTTGAAAGTCGTATAACCTTGATTAGATGAGGCTGTAATGGTACCGTTATGACTAGTTACAATGTTTTTAGCAATAGCAAGGCCAAGTCCATATCTTCCATCTGTTCTATTTCGTGATTTATCAGCACGATAAAATCTCTCAAAAATTTTTTCTTCATCATCTTTCGAAATGGCTTCACCTTTATTTTTTATTTCTAAAATTATATTATTTTTTTCTTTGTTTAAACTTACAATGATTTTACCTTTTTTATAACTATGTTTAATAGCATTATCAAGTAAAATAGATATTAATTCTTTAATTTGTTCAGGACTTGCTTTCATATATATATTACTTTCGATATGCATTTCTAAGGTTATTTTTTGTTCAAACATTAAACTTTCTAAGGAGAGTGATTCAAGTTCAACTAATTTTGATATGTTTGTTTTCGTAAATGTTTCTTTAGTAGTATTTTCAGATCTTGTAAGTTCAAGTAATTTTTGAATTAATTTATGCATATGATCCGATTCGTTTTTTATATTATTTAACCATTTTGTTTCCTCGGGATTATTTTCTAAAGCATCACTACTTGCCATAATAACCGCTAAAGGGGTCTTTAGTTCATGAGATGCATCGGCAATAAATTGTTTTTGTTTGTCAAAGGCTTTTTTTACTGGTTTAATTATCCATGATGTAATCATACTAGATATAAAGATAATCAAGCATTCTAACATAAGGAAAAGAAAGAAGGATATGCTTAAATTGGATAACAATTCATGATTAACATCACTTATATCGGCAATAATTAAGAAGGTGCCGTCATGAAAAAGATAAGCTGTTTTGGTAAAATAGATATTACCTAAATACATACGTGATGTCTTATTTTTACCTATAATGTTTAAGGCTTTTGTTTCAATTTCTTGATTAGTAATGTTTTGATAACTATTATTGATAATGTCGATAATGTTGTTATTATTATCTAAAAGAATAGTATATATGGTTGTATCCATGAAAAGCATAGATTCTACATCGTTTTTTTCATTAGGTTTAGGTAGACGATTATTTGGTTTCTTATTCAAATTAAAAGATTCAGCCTTGATAAGATTTTGTTTTATTCTTTCTTTAGCCGAAAAATAGTTTTGATAGTTAAAAATGGTTAAAATACTTATGACAAAAATAGTTAAAATACTTAAAATAACCCAAAATACTTTAGTTTTTAGTTTCTTCATCTTGAACCTCTAATCTATATCCTAAGCCTCTTATAGCTTTAATCATAGTACTTGAGCCTATCGCTTTTAATTTTCTTCTAATAAACGAAATATAGGCTTCGACATTGTTTGATTGTGCTTCATTATCGATTCCCCACACTTTATCAATGATTTGGTCTTTGGATACTATATTTTGTTTATTATTTATTAAATATTCTAATAGTTGCAACTCCTTACAAATCATGTCAACTTCTTCATTTGTATGTGTGCATATTAATTTAGAATTAGCGATATCAAGTTTGATGTCATTAAAAGAAAGGCTCTTATCATTAACATGGTTGTATTCTTTTCTTAACTGAATGTTAATACGAGCAACTAACTCAGATAAATGAAAAGGTTTCGTCATATAATCATCAGCGCCCTGTGTTAGTCCTTCTAGTTTATCATCAATTTCACTTTTAGCTGTTAACATAATAATTTTGGATGTAATATTTTCTTGTCTTAACTTCTTTAATATATCAAAGCCATTTATTTTAGGAAGCATGACATCTAAAATAATTAAATCATATATGCCCATTAAAGCATTATATAAACCATTTTCACCATCAGTTGCAATGTCGACAAGATATTTTTCTTTAAGAAGTCTATCTTTAATAACATTTGCAAGGGAATATTCATCTTCTACAATTAAAATACGCATCTTTATCACCTAATTATATATTATCATATCTTTCCTTAAATAAAGATTAAATTTTTGCGTTTTTTATAATAAATGCAACAAAAATAATTGATTACAAAAAAACACTGAAAATTTTTTCAATGTTTTACTTTCTAAAATGGTGTCCTGTAGCGAATTCGAATCGCTGACCCTTTGATTAAAAGTCAAATGCTCTACCTGCTGAGCTAACAGGACAAATATAAATGGCTGCCTCGGCTAGATTCGAACTAGCGCATACCACAGTCAAAGTGTGGTGCCTTACCACTTGGCTACGAGGCAACATCCTAACATAAAGTGGTGGAGAGAGATGGGTTTGAACCATCGAACCCGAAGGAACAGATTTACAGTCTGCCGCGTTTGACCACTTCGCTACCTCTCCAAGAATGGTGCCGAAAATAGGAATTGAACCCACAACCTACTGATTACAAGTCAGTTGCTCTACCGATTGAGCTATTTCGGCAAATGGTGGGAGATATAGGACTCGAACCTATGACCCCCTGCTTGTAAGGCAGATGCTCTAACCAACTGAGCTAATCTCCCATGTGTCGACGTAAATAAATATAACATTAAATATTAATTATGTCAATAGTATTTATTAATTTTTTTGCTTTTTAGATAATCTTTTATCCAGTAATCTAACTGTTTTTTTAGCGTACTAAATCCATGGGGTGTTTCAACGATAAACTGTCTTGAAAATTTTCTATTACTCCTATATTCAATATTTTTAATACTTAATTTTAAATGGCAAGAATCATTATCAACCTCTAAAATAAGTACCCTTATTCTATCACCAATTTTAACATAATCATTAATATCACTAACAAATTTGTCAGACATTTCTGAAATATGAATTAAACCTGAATAATAATCATCAAATTTAACAAAAGCCCCATATTCTGTAATACCAGAAACAGTTCCTGTAACAATTTTACCAACTTCATATTTCATATAAATCACCCACAAATAGATTATATCATATTATTTTGATATTGTCTTTACTAATAACGTTTTTTTTTATATAATGTAAATGGTGATATTTATGGATGACAAAGAAATAATAATAGATACGATTAATAAAATACGTCCCTTTTTAATAAGTGATGGAGGCAATATTGAATTTGTTAAATATGAAAATGATATTGTTTATGTTAGATTAATGGGGGCATGTAGTAATTGTGAATTTTTAGATATGACCTTAAAGGATAGTGTTGAAGAAGCCATTAAAGAAATGGTCCCATCTGTCAAAGAAGTTGTTAATATTCCTTAAACCATTCAATATTTGGAAGTTTTATATATGTATTTACTAATGCATATATTTTTTTTACCATTTGTTCATAATTTTTATTATTTTCACTAAAAAGAAGAAAATCATCTTTAACTATACCATCTATAACTTTTTCATATACATCAAAATAGAAACTCGGAAAAAGCGTTCTAATAGTAAACAAAATTTTATCTTCTTTTTTCTTTAAAAAAATATCTAATAAATAATGAACCATATCGATATCAACATCAATAGTTAAATTTCTTTGTTTTAAATATTCTGATACATCTCTTGCTTTATAATCAATAATAAAATTTAAAGGATCATAAAAATCAGATAAAGTCGTTGTCAATTTAATCCTTTTATGTGATACACAAAGAGGTGCATCTTTAAAGGAACTATACATATTTAATAGCTGAATAGCATTTTCTGTAAGTCCTTCATAATAACCAAAAATAGATGTTAACTGAGGATATTTAACACCAATTTGACTAAGTTGATATTCTAAATAATCGAGTTTATTAGTCCACATTTCTTGCCAGTTAGTTCTATTTAAAGTGGGATAATTCCAAGTATATGTTGTTTTTTCACCAAAGGATATAATATCATTTATAGTAATAGGAACACTTATAGTAACATATTTACGAAGCAGTACATATTTTTTGTTATTTATATTGGTAATTAAATTTTGGTTTTTATTAGGAATAATCTGATGACAAGGAACACCTAAAAGGTGCAAACTATTTATAAGTTCATATAATTCACTTATTTCTTCTTCTTTTCTATCAATTAAGGATAAACTATATTCTGCACTATTTTTATAAAATTTATATTGTCCTTGTATGTTTTTTATATTATCTGCATCAATATCGTAATAATATTTTATCGCATTCTTCATATATATCCCCATTTAATATTATGTTAAAAAGAAAAAAATATAATTAATTGTTAATTATATTTTTTAAAGTTTCTAGTTTATTTTTATATATTTCAAGTTCAGAATTTAGTTTATTTACTAGTTCTACTTGTTCTAAATACATTTGTTCATAATTTGGTTGATTTTGTTCAACATTAGGTGTAACAGTTGGTTGTTCATTCATGGTAAATTGATTAAATGGATTTGGAATGTTAAAATTATTTTCATTAGTTTGTGGTTCCATAGTAGGTACAGTATTAGTTTGTGGCATTTCCTTTACTGGTTCTGTAACAAATGGTACTGTATTTATGTTATTATTTATTGGTGTTTCAGCAAAATTTGGTTGATTTTGTTTTAAAACATCAACATAATTGGCAAGTAAGCCAAGTTGTTTATCACTTACAATATTTAAACCATTTAAATCGTTATAATTTAAATCTGTTATACTTAATGGCATATTACTTTTATTTTTGCTTACAATATCTTTAATAACATTCTTTGCTGTTTCATAGGTTTCACCTTCTACAGCATTAGCTACTAATCCATCCACTTTTGCAATATGAACAAAAACATGACCTTGATCATCTTTCTCATTTTCTCCATCAGTTGTATATATTAAATATTTGACACCATTATACTCAAAATATCTAACTAAATGAATATCCATACCGTTACTAGTTAATATATCTCTTTCCACTTTGCTTCCTCCTTATTATTCTATACTATATAATATCAAAAATATTTACCTTTTTCAATATTTTTTTATAATATTCCGAAAAAAAATCTCATTATGAGATTTTTTTAATTTTCGGTAATAGCTATTTTAACTTTTTTAGTCTTAGCCACATAAACAACTTTAGAATCATTTCCTCTTACTTTTACATCAACTTCATATTCACCAGGTGTATATCCTGTTAAATCGATATAAGCATAAATATCTTCAGCTGTTATTTTATCGATAACACTTTCAACACCTTTAACATTAACCGTAACAACAGATGAACTACCATCAATAGGCTGAACTCCATATTTTGATAAATCAATGCCTTCAGCATTTATTTTAACATTTGAAATATCAATGTCGGTCGATGATGATACCTGAACTTTTACTGTAATGTTATTAATACTCATAGATCTTATACCAACTGGTTTTTTTAGTTCAACTTTATATTCGTGTTCTTCTTTTAAATCGGAAACATCAATTTCAACAGGGATTGATGTAATATTATTTAAGTATTCATCATCACCATATATTGTAACATTGGTATCACTTTGTTCAATGGAAGCTATAGCAAGGCCAAATGATACATTCCCTTTTGGTATAACTCTTATTGGAACTTCTTTGCTTGGTGATGAAATTGTTACATTAACATCAACTTTTGATGGCACAATTTCAACATCCACAACATTTCCATCTTTATCATATGCACGAAGTGGAACATCTTTTATTGTCGCGCTTCCAATTTCTTGTTTAACAAGGCTATCAACATCAACTAAGGCTTTGACTATAGCTACCTGTTTTACCCTATAGTCAGCACCTTGTATGGTAACATTATCATCGGTAACATTCATTTCATTAATAGTCAATTTATCATCTAGTTTTTCTTGATTCAAAATATCAAGTGTTAGGATTTTCTTTTCAGAAACTTTTGGGTAAATAATAACGGTTGCAACTGATGGATTAACCTTATAATCAATGGAACTACTACTTTGATCATATTTTAAGTTAATAGTATGTTGTCCAGGTTTTAATCCTGATAAATCGATTTTTACCTCGTGTGTTGCTGACTGTTTAGCAATATAAAGATCTGTTTTATTACCAATTAAAGTTACATCAACAGTATCCGGTAAGCCTTCAACAACATATGAAGCCTCATTATAAACAGTTGTAACAGGTAAATTTTTAAGTATTTCAGCTGAACTATCACTAAAAGAAATAATTTTTTGATCGATAATAACAAAAATAATAATGGCTAAAAAAAGTGATATAAATAATAAAGTGTTAGTTTTTGATAACCATCTTTCAATTTTTTTACCAGAATTATCATAATTGCCAGTTATTTTTATAACTAATTTAGTTACAGGAACAACTAATATTCTATCAAAAAAATTCCATATTTTTTTAAATAAATTTTTAATGTACTTCATTGTTATCCCCCTCTGACGTTTCTTCTTCATCATCTTCCATTAACATAGTCTTTTTAGGTCTTAATTCATCTAAAAGCATGATTTTAAAATCATCAATTGTTAAATTATAATGTAATTCACCATTGATAGCCATAGATAAACGTCCTGTTTCTTCAGACACAATTAAAGAAATACAGTCATATTCTTCAGAAATACCAAGGGCAGCCCTATGCCTTGTTCCTAGCCTTTTACTTATTTTTAGGTTATCACTAGTTGGAAAAACGGCTCCAGCACTTGTGATTTTATCACCTTGTATGATAACACCACCATCATGTAATGGGTTATTAGGGAAAAAGATAGAAATTAACAATTCACTTGAAATATCGGCATAGATTTTTTTCGATTTTTCAATATATTCACTTAAACTATTATCTCTTTCAATAACAATTAAAGCCCCAATTCTAGCCTTTTTTAAATATTCAACAGCCTGCATTATCTCATAGACAACTTTTTCTCTTTCATCAACAGTAAGAACTTTATGTCTTCCAAGTAGTTGACTTCTACCAAGCGATTCCAAAACGGTCCTAATTTCTGGCTGAAAGATAATAATTAAAGCAAGTGGTCCCCACATGATTACATAATCAAGTAAGTATCCAATGGTAGATAGTTGTAAAAGATCACTAACAATTTTTAAAGCCAGAATAAATAAAATTCCTTTAAATAGCATGACCATTTTAACATTTTTTCTTAAATTCTTTAAAATAAAATATAAAACAAGCCAAACTAGTAAAACATCAATAAATTTTTTTATCAGTTCAATTATACCATCAACTGTCATAACTTCCTCCATTCAAGAAAACGATGTTTAGAATTTCCAAACACCGTCTTCATCATCTTCATCATTAATGTTATCAACTTTAGTGTTTTCTAAATGTGGTAATGGCATATTCATAGCACCATTATCCTTTGATAAATCAATACTTGTATCATTATTTGATTTTAGTTTATTAGCATTTTCTTGCTCATTTTCAGCAATAATATCCTCAACCATTTCTTTTAATTGTGAATAACTAACTTGCATTGTATCATCTAATTTTTCATTTAAATTGTCTTCTAGATTGTTTTTAGTTTCTGGTTCTTTTTTCAAATCATCTAATGAATCTTTTTCAGAAAATTCCATTTTATCAATTTTATCAATATCATTTACAATTGTTTCAATACTATCATCAGGTATTTGTTCATCATTATTTAATGATGGTGTAGCATCATCTTTAGACAAATTATCGACTGTTTCATCTTGAACGACTTTTATATCAGTGTCCGTATTTGGTGTAGATAAATTATCATTTACTTCCACAAAATCTTCTACGGGTTGCTGTACTGGTTCGTCCATATATTGCACATTATTTATTGGTTGCTCATCAGCCTGTGCTTCTATCTGATTACTTTGAGACAATTGTTCATCAAATATAGGCCAAGCAAAAGTTTCCTGTTCATTGTTTGCTATCAATTCATCGTTAGATACCTTATCATCATTTTCCATTGATTCATTTGGTATTTGCTCACTATCATTTTCATTATGAGGATTTTCGATAGTAGGAATTAACTGTGTTTTGGAAAGTTCACTCTCACTAACCTCTGATACAGCATTACTATCATTTGATACTTCGTTATTTTTTTGCTCTATTTCCTCATTTTTTATTTTGCCCTTCTTTTCATGTTTTCTTTTTGGTAAAACATGTTTTTTCTCTGAAAAAAAGCCTATGAATGCAACAATAATAATGATTCCACCTATAATAAACCAAATATAATATTCAACTATAAAATCTAAGATTCCATCTGTATTCATAAAACACCTCTATCTATTCTCTTTAATTATAATATCACGAATTTTTTTTTATTGCAACTACTGTTCTAAATAATTTTCGTCTTTGAAGGGCTCATACCTAAGTAAATCTTTATAATCAAACTGTCTTAATACTTCAAAAAGGACAATAGCAACACAGTTTGCAAGGTTTAAAGCTCTTATATTAGCATTGGTTGGTATTCTAAAACATTTATCTAGATGCTTTGATAAAATTTCTTTAGGAATTCCTGTACTTTCCTTACCAAAAATTAAATATATATTTCCCTTTACTTCTTTATAGTTATAATCAGAATGTGTTTTTTTACCATATCTTGTAAAATAAAAATACTCCCCACTCGTTTTATTTAGAAAGTCATCAAAATTATCATATACAGTGTAATTACAATGTTCAATATAATTAACACCACTTCTTTTAATACTACGTTCATCCAAAGAAAAACCAAGTGGTCTAATTAAATGAAGATGCGTACCTGTACCAGCACATGTTCGCATAATATTACCAGTATTTTGAGGTATTTCTGGTTCATATAAAACAACGTTTATCATTAATATACCTCATTGTTTTGTAAAAATTTCTTCACATTTTCCATATTTATATCACTTATTTTAGCTGTAAAGATATCTCTAACTTTTTGATTTTCAAAAATAATCATAACGATATCATCATCTAATTTATAATTATCGATATTTTTATATTTTTGCATAAACTCTTCAAATTTAAATTGATCCATATCCATATATATAAAGTCTTGTGATAAGTCATTATCAATTAAGAAACCTTTTAATTCCGTTTCGAACTTTTCAAGTTTATTATCTTCTTTAGATGATAAATAAATGATAAAATTAGGATTTTCAACTGCAAAATTATCTATTTCATCATACTTTATTTCACTAATGTATTCTGGAAGTATAGATGCTTTTTTTTGCATCCTACTATACCAATTAACACAGTATAAAACAACTATAACAGATACAGCAATTAATAAAACTAATAAAAAATAATTTTTTAAAGGTATTTTTTTCATATTATCATTCCTAATCTCTAATATTTGTATTAATTTCTTCTATCGTCACATCTGGTAAAACAATATTTTCTTTATCACATAATTTACTAAATTTGGTTTTAAAAGATGCAAGTTCTTTGACAATACTATCTGGATAAATTCGCTTACTATTTTTAATGGCATTATAAACATCAATGAGTTCAACTTCTTGTTTATTACTTAATAGGGCGTAAGAAAAGGCTTGTTGTAAGACTGATAAGGATACATCAGGGTACATAGCCGAAAGACCATATACTCTTTTAAATTCAGAAGTTGCGCTTACGATGGAATCCATTATTTGTTCAGCAATATAATCTTTATATTTAAAAGTTATACCTGTTTGTTTTTCTATTTTGGGCATGGTTCCAAGTAAAATTTGGGTTGTTGTTTTTTCGTCAGGTTCAGCAACATCAATACGATCAAAACGTCTAAGGAAGGCTCTATCACGAACAACAAAAGTATCATATTCAGCCGTTGTCGTTGCACCTATTAACTTGATATCACCTCGGTCAAGACCTGGCTTTAAAATATTTGCAAGGTCGAGTGGACCTGCACCCTTTCCTCCCATTAAGGTATGTATTTCATCAATAAAAATAATGGTTTTTCTTAATTTTTTAGCCTCGTCAACAAACAAGCTCATAATCATTTTCTCTTCGCCATTTAAATTGATTGTTCCAACTAAAGATGTCGAATTAAATTTAATAATACGATAATCTTTTAAAGCATTTGGAACCTCATTTTTTTGAATAAGATAAGAAAGTCCTTCAACGATAGCCGTTTTACCAATACCAGGCTTTCCAATTAAAAGAGCCGATTTCTCAGGAGTCATAAGAACAATCATCATTTTTTGGATTTCATCTTCACGGGCAATAGCTGGATTAGTTATATATTTTTTAGCGGTTAAATCTTCCCCATATGTTTCAATGACACTAAATTTTTGTTCATCACCAAAATCCATAATTTCGATATCTTTCATATTATTTCTCCTTAATATAACCCATTTTTTCAAATTTTGTTACTACTTTACTATATGGAAGTGCCCCAACAATACGGTCATAGGTACTTTTTTCTTCCCCATCTATCATAAATGCTGTTGTTGGTGTTGATGAAAAATTAACAAGCGTACGTAATTCATATACTTCTTCTGCTTTCATATTAGCAACATCCAAATAAAATACTTCTACTTGATAATTAGATACAAATCTTTTTAAGGTAATTTTATAATCATCACAATGAGGACATTCATGTGAACCAATAAAAAGCGGAAAAGTTTCTTTGTTTTCAATTTTTTGTTTCAATTCAGCGTAAGTAATTTCCGTATAATTCGTAATTTTTTTATTTGAACATGCTGATAAGCATAGAGCGCATAATAGTAGTAATAATATTTTTTTCATTTTTCAAACCTACTTTCTAAGTACACAATAATTATATAATAAAGATGAATAAAAAAAAAGAGTTTTTTTAAAGTTTAGACTCTTTTTTTATATACCATTAGTTGGTCTGGTACTAAATAAATAGTTCTATTTTGTCTTATCATTTCTTCTTCGGTAGTGTCTAATCTATCGGCAGCATCACTTAAAGTTTCATTTTCTTTTGTAATAATAAAAACTAAATCTTTTTTGGGAATCATGATTTCTTGATTTGGATAAATATACTGATCTCTATCTAGTCCATTTAAATTTAATAGATCAATGTAGTTAAGGCCAAAGGCTTGAGCAATAGAGTATATGGAATCACCTTGTTTTACTCTATATATTTCAAAATTACCATCTTCCATATCCGAAATTGGAACAATAATGTAAGATCCTCTTTGGACATTATAATCATTTAAAATCCCATTAATTTGTTTTAGATTTTGAACCGTTGTATTAAATTTTTTCGCAATATCATCTAAAGATGTTTCATCTTCAATTTGATAAATTCTATACATATTTCCACCTCAAAATAATATATGTGATTTTTATATTTTTGACAATTAATTCAGAAACGGGCTTTTGAAGGGTACCATTTTAAATATCTAGAATATAATACTCGTGAAAACAAATGAAGGGGTGGAATATATGTGTAATAATGAAAACAACCAATGTGGATGCATTTCCGAAATTCTAACTGTCATATCTATTTTACAAAAAAATGCAACCTGTACTGATACATGCTGCCTAGATACATGTGATAGAGGATTTCTAGGATGTGGTACAACAACTATTGGCTGCAACACAAGACCAATAATGCTATATACTTGCTCTGGTAATGGAACACCTTGGAGCATGCCAACAACCAAAACAGATGGCAGTTGCGGAGATGAAGGTGTTGTATGTTCAAGCGTCTTTAGAGTAGAAAAAATAGATGGTAATTGTGCAACATTTAGAGTTTTAGCTGACAATCCAGATCCTGCTACTGTAGGGACAATGCCTTACATAAGTACCAATAGTTTCTTCACTATGAATCTAAATTGTGTATGCAGTTTAAGATGTTTAAATGATACTTTTGTAGATACCATTTAATTTTAAGATAGACATTGTTCTATCTTTTTTTGATTGTTTTCATAAATGTTCTTGACTTGGAGTAAAAAACATAATATAATCATAGTTGCATATTCATTTAGCAGTATTATTTTATTTTTTATAATGTGTTTGTAACCTTACGGGATTATTAGTAACTTAGCTGCAAAGTGAGGATATTAGTGCAAACTCCCTATAATATAATAAAATAAACTCGGATGTTTAAGCAAATATCGGAGGGAGAGATTTTATGTCAAGATACACTGGTTCAGTATATCGTAAAGCAAGACGTTTTGGCTTCTCTGTTACAGAAACAGGAAAAGAATTAGCTAAGAGAAAAAATATTCCTGGTCAACATGGAGGAGATCGTCAAAAGAAATTATCAGATTATGGTACACAATTACTTGAAAAACAAAAGGTACGTTTTATGTACAATTTAACGGAAAAACAATTTAGAAAAACATTTGACGAAGCAGCTAAATTAAATGGTGTACATGGTGAAAACTTATTAAAATTACTAGAAAGTCGTTTAGACAATTTAGTATATCGTATTGGTTTTGCAACAACAAGAAAAGGTGCAAGACAATTAGTTAACCATGGACATATTACAGTTAATGGTAAAAAAGTTGATATTCCATCATATAGATGTAAGCCAAATGATGTTATTGCCATTAAAGAAAATGACAAAGACCTTGCTGTTGTTAAAGCATCACTAGAAAACAAACATTCAAGAGTAGAATTTGTTACTTATGATGAAAATAAAATGGCAGGAACTTATGTTAGATATCCTGAAAGAAGCGAACTTAACGCTGATATTAATGAATCATTAGTTGTTGAATTCTATAACAGATAAGCCTTAAAGGCTTCTTTTTTTTGCATAAAAAAAGAATCATGTTAAACATGAAACTTATTTTAATCTAGTATAACTTACATTTATATTTATTCATTACCATTTGTTATAGTTACGTTTCCATAGTCATTTTCAACTATTCCTGTTTCAAAGGTATATCTCCCTCCAGATGAATTCCAATTTATGATACTATCCCAATCAAAACTTTTACCAGTTCTATTTATAATACCTACTAAATCCAAATTACTTAAATTTCCATAAACATTTGCTTTCAAAAATGCGCCGTTTCCTATTGTTTGTACGCCTCGTCCTAAATCTACACTTTCAAGATTGTTAAGATAAAATGCATATTCTCCTATTGTTTTGACACTATCTGGTATTTGTAAATTAGTCAAATAATTAAATTGTAAAATAGTCTCACAATTTAAACCACAAGGATAAAATGCTCCATCATAATCACTAACCGCGTTGAAATCTAATGATGCGAAACTATATTTTCCAATTGTTTCAACTCTATTACCCAATTTAACTTCTTTTATTCCTGAGCCAGTAAATGCATAATCTTCTATTATTTTTACTGTATCTGGTATTACAACTTTGTCTATTTCATATTTATAATAATATACCATAGCCCAACATTCATTTTCACAATCTTCAAGAGTTATGTCATTATAACCAATTTCAAAAACATTTGGGCCTATTTGGGTTACTTCTTTACCATCTATGAAACTTGGAAATACTATATTTTTAATTCCATCAGTTCCACTTTGATAGGCTGTATCATATGTGTCTGATAATCCTGTTATTGTGACTGTTCCATCGTCGTTATTATCATAATCAAACCATTCTACAGGACTTTCTTCTACTTGCGGTTCTTCTTGAACACTATTACATTCACCCTTACCACTTGATGTGAATTTACCATCTTCTAAGGTTACTTTATATCCACTTATAATAAGACATGCTT
>CANQDH010000004.1 GCA_947591565.1 uncultured Bacilli bacterium
TAATCATCAAGGTATAATATTAGTTGTTCCTGATTACAAGTATAGTAAGTTAGATGATTTAATTGTTAAAGATGAATCATTACTCGTCATGCTTGATCATATCGAAGATCCTCATAATCTTGGCGCTATTATAAGAACGTCAGAAGCAGCAGGTGTGGATGGCATTATTATTCCAAAAGATAGAGGAGCTAGCATTAATTCAACTGTTTCGAAGGTTAGTGCTGGTGCTTTATCAAGTATCAAGGTTTCGATGGTTACGAATTTAAGTCAAACAATAGATTATTTAAAAGAAAAAGGTTTCTGGATAATTGGAACCGATATGCAAGGGAGCCCTTATTATGATTTAGATTATAGTGGCAAAATTTGTATTATTATTGGTAATGAAGGGAGTGGATTAAGTCATTTAGTTGCTAAGAAATGTGATTTTATAGCAAGTATACCAATGAAAGGTACTATTAATAGTTTAAATGCATCTGTTGCAGCTGGTATTATTATATTTGAGGCATCCAAAAAGAGATTCTAATCAGGAATTAGATTGGAAAAGGACATATGGATTATTCTAATGATGAATATAATGATTATGAATTACTATCTTATATTTGTGAAAATAATGAAGAAGCTAATGACATAATATACCGAAAATATGAGCCTCTTATTGTTTCAACTGCCAAAAAGTATCATGTTTTTTGTAAAGATGTTGGCTTTGAGTTAAACGATTTAATTCAAGAAGGATGGCTTGCCCTTAATAAGGCAATTAATCATTTTGATGAACAAAAAAATGTTATGTTTTATTCTTTTGCTAAATTATGTATTGAAAGAAATATTCTAAGTTTTGTTATTAAGGCCGAAAATAGTAAAATAAAACCCTTAAATAATTCTATACCTTTAGATATTTTAGCAGAAAGAGGATATGAATTTAAAGAAATAGGTAGTGCTTCGTTAACACCTGAACAATTAGTTGAAAGTAGTGAAAACGCAGCATATATATGTGAGCAAATAAATAACAAATTGACTAGCTTAGAACAAAAAGTTTTTAAACTTAAATTATATGGATATTCATATGATGAAATAAGTGAAATATTAAAAAGATCTCGGAAATCGATAGATGGAGCCTTACATAGAATTAGAAGGAAAACACGAAAGACCTTTGAAGAAACATCTATAAAAAATAGATAGATTTCATTTATTAGAAATTTTTTCATATATTTATAACTTTAATTACAAATAAATGTTAATTTAAATTATAATATAAGCATTCATTTTAACTTTTTTCACGTGTTGTTTGGTATGTAAAGTTTAGGTAGCTATAGCCTAAAAACGATATCGTTTGGTACCATGACAACACCTTTTTCTTGCATAAAAATAATTTTTAAATTTTTAAAAATCTTGTCAAAAAAAGTTGTATTATTTTGAACTTAATAGTATACTTAATATGGGTGATGTTATGTTTTATGTTTGGTTAATTGTTGTCATTCTTTTGACATTACTTGAACTAATGACCATTAATTTAACAACGATTTGGTTTGTTCTAAGTGGTCTTGCAGCCTTAGGTCTTTCTTTTGTAACCAAGAATTTTTTACTTCAATTTGGTTGCTTTGTCATTTTAGGTATTATCCTGTTAATTGTAACAAAACCTTTTGTAACCAAAGTGTTAGATAAGAAAAAACAAAAAACGAATTTAGATCGTATTATCGGTATGAATGGTATTGTCATGAAAAATATCGAAGATATGAACTATGGTGAAGTTAAAGTAGATGGCAAAATATGGACAGCTTTTGCTGATGAGAAAATAAAAAAAGATGAAAAAGTTGAAGTTTTAGAAATAAGTGGTTCTAAAATTAAAGTGAGAAAGGTTGTGAAATAATGGAAATTTTAATTATTTGTTTAATTTTAGTTGCAATCATTATCATTCCTAATATTAAGGTTGTTCCTCAGGCTAAATCGTATGTTATTGAAAGAATTGGTTCATATTATGCTACGTGGAAAAATGGGTTACATGTAAAAATACCTTTTGTTGATCGTATATCTAACAGAGTTACCTTAAAAGAAATTGTCAAAGATTTTGCTCCGCAACCTGTTATAACCAAAGATAATGTTACGATGCAAATAGATACAGTTGTTTATTTTCAAATAACAGATCCTAAATTATATACGTACGGAGTTGAAAATCCTATAAGTGCGATTGAAAATTTGACTGCAACAACTCTTCGTAATATCATAGGCGAATTAGAGCTTGATCAAACATTAACATCAAGAGATATAATTAATTCTAAAATGCGTTCTATCTTGGATGATGCTACTGATCCTTGGGGAATAAAAGTCAATAGAGTTGAAGTTAAGAATATTATTCCACCAAGAGATATCCAGGAAGCTATGGAAAAGCAAATGCGTGCTGAACGTGAAAGAAGAGAAAAAATCCTTCAAGCTGAAGGTGAAAAGAAATCTAGTATTTTAATTGCTGAAGGAGAAAAAGAAAGTGCTATATTAAGAGCTGAAGCTAAAAAGGAATCACAAATTAGAATTGCTGAAGGTGAAGCTGAAGCCATTATGAAATTAAAACAAGCTGAGGCTGAAGGTATTAAATTACTTAAAGATGCTAAAGCAGATGCTTCTGTTTTAACTTTAAAAAGTTATGAAACTTTAGCAAATGTTGCTAATGGTAATGCAACAAAAATATTTATTCCATCTGAATTACAAGGCGTTGCAACTATTGGAACGGCTATTAGTGAAATGTTAAAAAAAGATAAAAATGAAAAATAATTGTTTCTTTAAATTTATAAAAACGCTTATGTATCCATTCCTTTTTGGAATTGGTGAAGTAATTATCATTGCTATTTTTTCACAAATTTATGCAAGTAGTATATCGAAAGCTTTCAGTAATGATGAATTATTTAAGGCGTTTATAAAAACAAAAGAATATACAGATGGATTAAATCAATATATGGATGAACATTTAATATATATTATTTTAATAACTTTAATTGTTTTCTTACCATTTTTTATCTATAAATATAAAAAGTATAAAATAAAAACAGAGTTTAATTTAAAGAGCAGTATATATTTAATTATTCCATCTGTTTGTTTATCCATTTTTTTAAATTTAATAATTATTAATTTTAATAAATTGTTTGGTGTTACTAATCTTTTAAGTGATAATAAATACTTAATTACGGTTCTTCTTTCATCAGGTATTATTGGTCCAATATTAGAAGAGTATTTATTTAGAGGTATCGTTTATAATGAACTAAAAACTTTTAATAGTGAAAAGGTTGCTATGTGGTTATCTATATTGATATTTGCTTTATTCCATAATTCTATTTCGCAAATGGGTTATGCTTTTATTATGGGCTATGTTTTAACGAAAATTTATATTAGAACACATAATTTAATATATACAAGCCTTTTTCATATAATATCAAATGTAACAGTTACTTTAATTATTAATCCACTTATATCACTTAATACTTTAGTATCTATCATCTTGCTTTTTGTCTTTTTAATTATTTTTATTTTTTCTTATAAATTATTGCATAAAAAAATTTAATTTGCTTATAATATTAGTGTAAGCGGTTTATGCTTACAGTTTCGAAAAAGGCTAGAAATAATTTCTGCCTTTTTTTGTTAAAAAAATAAGAAAAGAAGTAAAAAGTATGTTATAATATTTGAGGTGAGGATGATTGATACGAATAAAAGATGTTGACGTTAATTACGTAAATTATGGAAATACAAATGGTGATACAGTTGTCCTTCTTCATGGGTGGGGACAAAATATTGAAATGATGAAACCCATCGGTGATAAATTATCCAAAGAATATAATATTATTATTTTAGATTTGCCAGGTTATGGATTAAGTAGTGAACCTCCTTTTGCTTGGACTGTTTATGATTATGTGGACATGGTTCATACATTATTAAAACATTTAAACATAGTTAATCCTATTTTAATAGGACATTCCTTCGGCGGAAAAATAAGTTTATTATATGCTAGTATGTACGAGGTTCAAAAGTTAGTTTTATTTGGAAGTCCTTTTAAAAAAGAAATACAAAAGGAATCTTTGAAATTAAAAGTTTTAAAATCACTTAAAAAAGTTCCTGTTGTTAATAAATTAGAAGGTTTTGCTAAAAAACATATTGGTTCTGAAGATTATAGGCATGCATCTCCTATTATGCGTCAAATTTTAGTTGAAACGGTTAATTTAGATATCGAAAAAGATGTTGCTAAAATAAAAGCACCAACACTAATTATTTGGGGTTCTTTAGATGAGGCTGTTCCGCTTGAAAGAGCGTATGAATTAGAAAAATTAATAAGTGATTCTGCCGTTATTGTTTATGATGGATGCACACATTATGCATATTTAGAAAGGCTTGGACAAACAGTCAATATATTAAAAAGTTTCTTAGGAGGTTAGAATGAAAAATTATTTTTTATTATCATTAATACCATTTATTATTTATGTTTGTCTTAAAACAAAGAAAAGTTTTCATATGTTGCAGCAAAATTGGTATAATGATGGAAATAGATATATAAAGTGGATATTTAATAATAAGAAAAAAGTTTTTTTCACGATTGATCTTTGTTTACTATTATTTCTTGTCTTTTTCTTTTTAAACAGTAAGGTAAGTATGATTCTTTTTGCAGTAAGTTATATTATTTTTATTTTAATATATTATAATTTAATGAAAAAAGAACAGGTTAAAAAACCACTTAGTTTTACGAAAAGAGTAAGGAGATTAAGTTATACAACAGGGATTGTTTATTTTCTTTTTCCTCTTTTTATGTATATCTTCTTTAAAGAAAAATATTTAGTCTATGATTATTTAATTTTAGGTCTTTTAGCTTATTTAAACTATTTTATCGTATATGTAGCTAATATTATAAATAAACCGGTTGAAAAAAGTGTTTTTCTATATTACAAAAGACAAGCTAAACAAAAATTAAAGAGTTTAAATGGTTTAAAAGTTATAGGTATTACAGGTAGTTATGGTAAGACTAGTAGTAAAAATATTTTAAATGATATTTTAAATGTTAAATATGATGCGTTTGCTACTCCTAAAAATTTTAATACAACTTATGGTTTAATTATTTCAATTAATAATTATTTAGATAAATTTAGTGATTATTTTATCGCTGAAATGGGTGCTTTTAAAAGAGGCGAAATTAAAGAATTATGTGATTTAATTCATCCAACTTATGGTATTTTGACAAAGATAGGTACAGCCCATTTAGATAGTTTTGGAAGTCAGGAAAATATTCAAAAAGGTAAATTTGAACTTATTGAATCTCTTCCCAAGGATGGCATTGGTATTCTTAATGGTGATGATGAATTACAACTTAGTTATCATTTAAAAAATACCTGTAAAATTATATACATTGGAATCGATAATGAAAAGGTTGATGTTAGGGCTGTTAATATAAAATTGACACATAATGGAACGACTTTTGATTGTGTGTTTAAAGGTGATAAAAATAAATATCCTTTTGAAACAAGATTATTAGGTAAGGCTAACATTTATAATATTTTAGCAGGTATTGCTTTAGGCCGTGAACTTGGTATTAGTATAGATAGACTGCAACTTGGTGTAAAAAAGGTAAATAGTATTGAACACCGATTAGAACTTAAAAAATATGGTCATATTAATATAATAGATGATGCTTATAATTCCAATCCCGTTGGTTCTAAAATGGCGGTTGAAGTTTTAGGAATGATGCCTGGTAAAAAGATTATTGTTACGCCCGGCATGATTGAACTTGCTGATAAAGAATATGAGCTAAACAAATTATTTGGTACGTATATGGCAGATGTATGTGATGAAGTTATCTTAATTGGTAAAGAGCAAACAAAACCTATTTATGATGGGTTAATAGAAAAAAAATATGATGAAAAAAAGATTCATATTTTGAATGATGTTAAATTAGCCTTTCCACTTATGCAACAATTAAGTGATAATGAAACATATGTCTTACTGGAAAATGATTTACCAGATATATTTAATGAAAAATAAGGAGTTGAGAAATATGAAAATAAAATTAGGAGTTATTTTTGGAGGACCTACAGTTGAACATGAAGTTAGTGTTATTTCAGCTGTACAGGCTATGGAAGCAATCGATAGTGAAAAGTATGATATTATACCTATTTATATAAGTAAAGATAGAACTTGGTATAGTGGTAAAATGCTTATGGATATAGATATTTATAAAGATTTTGAAAGTTTAAAAAAATATGCAAGAAAAGTTACTTTAATTGGTAAAGATGGTGGTTTTTATTTACAATCTTTGACCGGACTTAAAAGAATAGTAAATGAAATTGATATCGTTTTTCCAATTGTTCACGGATGTGGTATGGAAGATGGAACCCTTCAAGGTTATTTAGAAACAGTTGGCGTACCATATGTTGGAAGTGGTGTTGCTGCTTCAGCTTTAGGTCAAGATAAAGTTTTCATGAAACAAATTATGTCATCATCTGGTTTTCCAGTTGTTCCTTATACTTGGTTTTTTGATACGGAATATTTAAATAGTAAAGATGAAATTATGAAAGTTATTTCAAAACTAGGTTATCCTGTTGTCGTAAAACCAGCGCTTCAAGGAAGTAGTGTTGGTATTTCATATGTTAAAGATGAGAAAGAATTAGATAAGGCTATTATCGAGGCTACGAAATATGATCAAAAAATTGTTGTTGAAAAGGCTGTATCTAATTTAGTTGAAGTTAATGCTAGTGTTATAGGAAATATGGAATATCAGGAAGTTTCCACATTAGAGGAAGTTTCATCTGATGACGATTTTCTTACATATAATGATAAATATGTTGGAAATGGAAAAGGCTCTAAAAGTAAAGGTATGGTATCAGCATCAAGGATTATTCCTGCCCGTATTGATAAACATTTAGAAAATGAAATTAAAAATATGTCTAAAGAATTATTTAAATGTTTCAATTTTGGTGGTGTATGCCGTATTGACTATTTAATCGATAAAAAAGAAAACAAAGTTTATGTCAATGAACCTAATACTATTCCAGGCTCACTTTCCTTTTATCTTTGGGAACCATCTGGTAAAAAATATAGCCAGTTACTTGATGAACTAATTACAACCGCTATTAAAAATTATAAAGAAAAAAGTAAAAAGATTCATTCTTTTGATACCAACATTTTAAGTAATTTTAATGGTTTAAAAGGAGCAAAAGGATTAAAAGGTCTTAAGGGCATGAAAAGAAGATAATTCTTCTTTTTCTTTTCAAAATAACTTTTAATTTCTATGGAACTTATGTATAATATAGATAGATAAATAGAGGGATAGTATGAAAAAAATAATTGTTTTTTTGGTCATTGTCGTCTTATTAATTCCTATGTTTTTGGTAGCAAATATAAATGCTGATAGTAAAACTTTAGGCAATCTTCTTGATGAATTAGATAAACTAGAACAAAATTTAAAAAATTTAAGTAATGAAAAACAATTAACCGAAGAACAGTTAAAAGAAATCACTGACAATATGGTTGTAATTGGTTTAAAAATAAATGATATTGAAGATGGTATTATCAGTAATCAAAAAGAAATAGAACGAATGAATGAAGAAATTAATAAGAAAAAGAAACAAATTGATACATTATATAATACGATGCAAAAAAACAATAATGAAAAAATGTATTTAGAATTTTTATTTGGTGCTGATACTTTAGTTAATTTTATCTATCGTATGAAAGCTATTGACCAAATAACTAAATATAATGATAAACTAATTGATGATATGCATGAAATGATTGAAGAAAATAAAGCAAAAGAAAAAGACTTACAAAAGGAAAAAACTGAATTACAGAAACAAAATGATGAATTAAATAAAAAACAACAAGAGTTAGGTTTAAAGTTAAATATCTTAGATGAAGATGCAAGAGATTTACTTGAAGATATAAGTGCGGCTAGAGAAACAATTAAAAATTATCAAAAAATGGGATGTAGTTTAAATGATACATTTGAATCATGTTCTGTTATACCTACCGATACGGCCTTTTTAAGACCACTTATTAGTGGCGTTATAACAAGTGGTTATGGAACGAGACCAAACCCTGTTGCAAGTGGATACCAATTTCATGCAGCCGTTGATATTGGTGGTAATAGAGTAGGAACAAGTGTTTATGCATCAGCATCCGGTACAGTTGTTCTTGCTTATCATACACCAACACCAAATGTACCAAATAGTTCATGTGGTGGAAATTTTATTGTTATACAACATAAAATAGGTAATAAGTATTATGCAACAAGATATATGCATTTAAGTCAAATATATGTTACTGAAGGTCAAAAGGTAACTTCAAATGATATTATTGGAGCTGTTGGCGGAGGAGAATCTTATGACAGATGTTCAACAGGACCACACCTTGACTTTTCGATTGGAAATGGTATATATGGTAGAGATTTTTATATTTTTCATCAGCCATATACTATAAATCCATATACACTTGTTAATTTACCTGAAAAAGGCATTTATTTTACGGGAAGATACACGAAATATTAATTGTAATACATAGTTAATTATGGTATACTTTTAAAAGGAGGCTTTACTATGTTTGGAAAGAAAAAAAACGATAAAAATGTCGATATGCAAAGTTTAAATGAGGTTATTGTTTTATCCAAAAAAATCTTAAAGATTGCCTTTTTTTTAATTATTGTCGTTGGTATATATGCCATAACAATGTTATTAAAAGAGTGGAAAATACTTGATATCATTATAAGTATATTTAAAATATTAACCCCATTATTTATTGGATTAGTTATTGCTTGGTTATTTAATCCACTGGTAACTTTTCTTAAAAAGAAGGGAATTCGAAGAGGTTTTGGAGCCTTAATTGTTTATTTACTACTCATCGTGGTTATTTTCCTTGTTCTTGGCTCTTTAATACCTATTTTATCAGATCAGATTAATGATTTTGCTAAGATGATTCCGAATATCTTAAATTCTGTTATCGATTTTATCAATGGTTTACTTGTCAAAATAGGTGATATTGCGAATTTTGATGTCAATAATATGCAAGAAAATATCGCTAAGAAAATTAGTGAAATAGGTATTAATTTGACTAATGCTTTGCCATCAATGACGGTTAATTTTGTTAAGTCTTTCTTCTCTGGAATTGGTACTATTGGAATTGGCTTGATTATTGGTTTTTATTTATTAGTCAGTTTTGATAATGCTAGTGATATGCTTCTTGGCTTTTTACCTAAAAAAATGCGTTCAAGTGCTAAAGATTTATTTGATGAGGTCAATACCTCACTTAGAAAATATGTTCAAGGAACACTTATTCTGGCCTTTTTAGTTTTTGTTGTTTCATCTATCGGTTTTTGTATTTCTGGTCTAAAGGCACCTTTATTATTTGGCTTATTTTGCGGACTTACAGATATTATTCCTTATTTGGGACCATATATTGGTGGTATACCTGCTGTTATCGTTGGTTTTTCACAATCACCAGTTGTTGGTATCGTTACTTTAATTGCCATCATTATTATACAGTTTATTGAAGGTAACTTACTTCAACCATTTATTATGAGTAAGCAATTAAAACTTCATCCTGTAACTATTATGTTAGCCCTTCTTATCTTTGGATATTTCTTTGGGGTAATTGGCATGATATTAGCAACCCCAATTATGGCGACTTTAAAAGTCATCTTTGTCTTTTTTGATGAAAAATATAATATTATACCGGGAAGTGATGATGAATGAAAAAATTATATATGATTGCTGGAATAGCTCGTTCTGGTAAAGATACAGTTTCTTCTTTCATTAAAGAAATATATGAAAAAGAAAACATGAAAACGATTATTTTACAAATATCTTCGCCTCTTAAAAACTATGCTGCCAAAGTTTTAAATTGGGATGGACTTGAAGATACTAAACCACGTGAATTTCTTCAAAAAATAGGCGATACAGTTCGAAGTTATGATGAAAAATTTTTAATTAAACGTGTGATTGAAGATATTAAAATTTTATCTAATTATGCAGATGTTATTGTTATATCTGATGTGAGGTTACCTTTAGAATTTGAGGAAGTATCAAAAAGTTTTAATCCTATTAATCTTTTAATAAAAAGGCCACATTTTGATAACCTTCTAACAGGTGATGAAAAAAAACATATTACAGAAAGAGGACTAGATAATTATTCTAGTTACAAATATGTTATTGACAATAATGGTAGTTTGGAAAAATTAAAAGAAGATGTTATAAGTATAATCAGGGAGGAAACAAAATGAAGAAGTTAAATGCAGATGAACTACGAAATTTATGGTTTAGGTTTTGGAAATCAAAAGATCATGAAATAATCGAAAGTGCCTCTTTAATTCCCAAAAATGATCCTAGTATTTTATTTATTAATGCGGGTGTAACGCCACTTAAAAAATATTTTGATGGAAGTGAAAAGCCAAATAATAGAAGAATGGCTAGTTGTCAAAAATGTATTCGAACAAACGATATTGAAAATGTTGGCCTTACGGCTAGACATCAAACTTTGTTTGAAATGTTAGGTAATTTTTCGGTCGGTGATTATTTTAGAGATGAGGCTATTACTTGGGCATATGAATTTTTAACATCCAAAGATTATCTTGATATTGATATATCTAAATTATATTTTACGGTTTATACTTATGATACTGTAACTTTTCATAAATGGGTATCTTTAGGTGTACCTGAAGATCATATTATATTACTCGATACTAATTTTTGGGAAATTGGTAAAGGACCAAGTGGACCAGATAGTGAGATTTTTTACGATAGAGGAGAAAAATATGATCCAAATAAGTTAGGAATTAAACTTTTACAAGATGAAATCGAAAATGATAGATATATTGAAATTTGGAATAATGTGTTTAGTCAGTATAATGCAACGCCTGGGATGGACCGTAAAGACTATCCAGAACTTCCTAGTAAAAATATTGATACAGGTATGGGACTTGAGAGAGTATTAGCCATTTCTCAAAATGTTGAAACTAATTTTGATACCGATCTTTTTATGCCTATTATTGAAAAGATATCTGAAATAAGTGGCAAAAAGTATCAAAAAGAAGCTAGTTTTAAAATTATTGCGGATCACATACGTGCTCTTACATTTGCTCTTGCTGATGGAGCCAATTTTGGTAATAGTGGCCGAGATTATGTTTTAAGAAGACTTCTTAGAAGAGCTGTTAGATATGGGAAAAAACTTGGTATTGAAAAATGCTTTATGGCTGATCTTGTTTCCGTTGTCATCGATATTATGCACAGTAGTTACCCATATTTAGTAGATAAAGAAGATATGGTTAAAAATAAAATTACTATCGAAGAAGAATTGTTTAGTAAAACCCTTGTTAATGGTGAAAAGAAATTAGAGGAAATCTTTGAAAATAGTAAAAATAAAGTTATTAGTGGTGAAGATGCGTTTAAATTATATGATACCTATGGTTTTCCTTTTGAACTTACCTTAGAGTGTGCGATGGAAAGAGGCTTTAGTGTATCCGAAAGTGAATTTAACGAAGCGATGCAAAAACAAAAAGAACTTGCTAGAAATAGAAGAAGAAAAACAAGTGCGATGAATCTTCAAAACGAAGAACTAATGAATTATAAAGAATCAACGGAATTTGTAGGATATGACACTTTAGAAATAGAAACAAAAATAATAGCTTTATTTGATGGTGTAAAATTTGTTTCAAGTTTAGAAAATGAAGGTTATGTTGTTTTAGAAAAAACACCATTTTATGCTGAAGCAGGTGGACAAGTTTCAGATAATGGTATCATTATTGACCAAAATATGAGTATCGAAGTTGTAGATGTTTTTAAATCAGTTAACAATGTTTATTTTCAGTTTTGTAAATTTAATGGAACTTTACATGTTGGTGATAACGTATATGCAAGTGTGAATGAAGAAATGCGTTCTAATATCATGAAAAATCATTCATCTGCTCACTTATTACAAAAAGCATTAAAAGAAATATTAGGTGAAGAAGTTCATCAGGCTGGATCAAGAATTGATGAAAATACTTTACGATTTGATATTTTCTATGATGGTAAAATTTCCAAAGAAGATTTATTTAGGGTAGAGGCTCTAGTAAATTATAAAATTCAAAATTATGGTCAAACGAAACTTGAAATTCTACCTATTGAAGAAGCCAAAAAAACAGGCGCTATATCTTTATTTGATGAAAAATATGGTGAAATGGTTAGAGTAGTTACGATTGCTGATTCAAAAGAATTTTGTGGTGGAACACATGTTAAAAACGTTAAAGATATAGTTAGATTCGCTATTAAATCAATTGAATCAAAAGGAAATAATATTTATAGGATTGAAGCTGCAACCGATACCAACATTGAAAGAGAATTATTTTCCGCTATCAAGCCCTATAATGATGATATGATTAAACTTCTTGAAAAAGCTAAAAATATTATTAAACAAGCTATGAATGAAGGTTTAGAATTAGATTTTAATTTTGATATTAATAATGATGCCCCTCATAATTATAAAGATGTTTTATTCAATTTAGATGAAGTTAATAGTATTAAAGAAAAAGTAACGAAGTTAGAAAAAGACTATTATGATAAGAAATTAGAAAAAGAATTATCCCATTTAGATGATTATGAAAGTAAAGATATAAATGGCCATAAGGTTATTATTAAGGTAGCCGAAAATGGTGATTTAAATATTTTAAAAGCTGTTGCTGATATCCTTGCTAATAAAATAAAGGGTATGGTATTTATAATTAGTAAAGGTGATAAACTTAATTTTATTGTCAAATCAGAAGATTCTAAAATAAATTGTTCAAGTATTATTAAAAGTATTTTACCACTTTGTGATGGCAAAGGTGGAGGTAGTAGCACATATGCCCAAGGTGGAGGAAATGTTATAGACGATTTATCTAGCATTACGGATAAAGTAGAAAGTGAGATAAATAAGATATAATGAATTTAGAAGAAATTCAAAATAATATGAACCAAAGAGATGCATATTTATCGCCTTTGGCATCAAAAAATAGTGATGCTATAAGATTAAGACCAAGTCATAAAAAAACCGAAATCAGGCCACCTTTTTTTAAAGATATTGATTCCATTATATATTCTTTATCATATACGAGATATGTAGATAAAACCCAAGTTTTTACTAATTCCAATAATGATAATATTAGTAAAAGAGTTCTCCATGTTCAGCTTGTTAATAAAATCGCAAGAACGATAGGAAGAGCCCTTAAACTAAATGAAGATTTAATTGAAGCTATCGCTTTAGGACATGATATTGGTCATACGCCTTTTGGACATACAGGAGAAAGTATTTTAAATAAAATTAGTTTAGAACATAATGAAGGTTATTTTATGCATAATGTTCAAAGTGTTAGAACTTTTCTTGCTTTAGAAAATAATGGTGAAGGTGTTAATTTAAGTGTCCAAGTTTTAGATGGTATTTTATGTCATAATGGTGAAATTGTATCTGGAAAATATGCACCTATGCCAAAAACGAAAGAACAATTTTTAGAAGAATATGAGGCCTGTTATCACGATAAAAATGCTTCCCTTAAAATCACCCCTATGACTTTAGAAGGCTGTGTTGTTAGAATAAGTGATGTTATTGCTTATATAGGAAGAGATATTGAAGATGCGATAAGACTAGGTGCTTTAAAGAAAGAAGATATTCCTAAAGAAATTACCGATGTCTTAGGTGATACTAATAGTAGTATTGTAAATACAATCGTACTAGATATTATTATAAATAGTTTAAATAAAAATTATATTCAAATGTCTGATAAAATTTTTAAAGCCTTAAATGCCCTTAAAGATTTTAATTATAAACATATTTATTATAAATCAAATACAAAAGAAGAACTTGATAATTATGAAAAAATGTTTAGGGAATTATTTAATTTTTATTTAAAAGCTTTAAATGAAAAGATTGAAACCGATTTAACACGTACTTATTTAAATGGCATGAGTGATAAGTATAAAAAAGAAAATACATATGAACGAATTGTCATTGATTATTTAGCAGGTATGACAGATAATTATTTTTTTAAAAAATATAAGGAAAATATAGGTTAAGGTTAGACAAAAGTCTAACCTTTTAAAAAACTGTAGATTTTACTCTACAGTTACAGATTTGGCTAAATTTTTAGGTTGATCAATATCACAACCACGTAAAATCGCCACATAATAGGCAAGTAGTTGAAGTGGTATGATAGCTATAATAGGCTCTAATAATTTATGGACATTTGGTACAATTATTTTATAATCGGTGCAGTCATAATCTTTATCTAATAAATCATTAGTAAGTAGAGTAACACTAGCTCCTCTTGACTTAACTTCTTTAATATTACTAATTGTTTTATCAGCAATTTTTTCATCCGTAACAACTGCTATAACAGGTGTATCTTTTTCAATTAAGGATATGGTTCCATGTTTTAATTCACCAGCGGGATAGGCATCACTATGAATATAAGATATTTCTTTAAGTTTTAATGAGCCTTCCATACAAAGAGCGTAATCAATATTTCGTCCAATAAAGAAAATATGATCGTGATTATATAATTTATGAGCAATATTTTTGATGATACTTTCATTTTGATTACTTAATAACGCATCGATTTGAACCGGTAATTTTTTCATATTTTCAAATATTTCTTGTATTTCACTATCCATAATTTGTTTATTTTTCATAGCTATATTAAGAGCAATTAAGGATAAAATGGATACTTGAGCAAGATATGCTTTCGTCGTTGCAACAGCAATTTCCATTCCTGCTTTTGTGTATAATACATACTTAGTTGCTCTTGCTATGGAACTATCCTTACGGTTAATGATACCTAAAGTATCAGCACCTTTTTCTTTAGCTATATTAACGGCCGCTAAAGTATCAGCTGTTTCACCTGATTGTGATATCGCAATAACTAGTGTTTTATCATCAATAAATAATTTTTTATAACGAAATTCACTTGCAATTTCAACCAAAACAGGCATATTAGCGCACTCTTCAATTAAACTTTTACCAACAAGTCCTGCGTGCATAGCACTACCACAACCAGTAATAATTATTTTATCGTATTTTGAAAAATCAGGCATTTTTTCTAAAAGAGAAGTAGAGCCATTTTCAATATATGGATAAACAGTATTTTTAAATGTTTCCGGTTCTTCATAAATTTCTTTTAACATAAAATGTGGATATCCATTTTTTCCGCATGATGCCTCATCATTATCAAAAATATTTACCTTTTTTTTAATCTCTTTAGCATCACTACGATAATATACAATATCGTTTTTACTGATTTTCGCAAATTCACCATCATTTAGTGTTACATATTTAGATGTATACTGGATAATAGCTGGTACATCAGATGCAATATAGTTTTCATTATCTCCTAGTCCAATAATAAGAGGACTTGCTTTTTTTAGAGCATATAAGTGTTCATAATCATCATCTACGATAAGACCAATCGCATACGCTCCCTTAATTTCTTTTTGAAATAAAACGATTGCTTTTTCGATATTGTTTGTTTCTTTATATAATTTATCTAGTAAAGCAGCCGCCACTTCCGTATCTGTTTCTGATGTAAATTCATAACCTAATTGTAATAAATCTTTTTTAAGCGTATCATAATTTTCAATGATACCATTATGAACAATCGTTATTTTACCTTGTTTATGTGGATGGCTATTTATTTTATTAGGAATACCATGTGTTGCCCATCTTGTATGACCTATGCCAAGACTTGACTTAGTTTTTTTAACCAAATTTTCTAAATTATTAATTTTGCCTTGTTCTTTTGTTATAAATAATTTACCTTGAGTAACATAGGCTATACCAGCTGAATCATAGCCTCTATATTCTAGACTTTTAAGCCCATTTATAAGGACATCTTGACAACGTTCTTTGCCAATATATCCAATAATTCCGCACATATAAAACCTCCAAAATATGTATAATATATTTTTTTGTTATAATTTTGATTTTATTTTTTAAAATATATTTAACGATTTACATCAACCGTAACAGCATCCGCCGAAATTTCGATAACTGTTATCCTCGTCAGCCTATCATGGCTCTGGCGCTAAATGTATAAATTATCCTCCTTTATGTTATACACTTTTCAATAAATATTATATTATATTTGGGCAAAATTGACAATAATGTAAAAAAAAAGAACGGCTAGTTCTTTTTTATATAAAATATAATTCCAATTACTAAAATGAAACTTAAAAAGACAATGGCACTGATGATTATATTTTTATATGTATTTAAGAAATTTTCACTTGCGTTTGAATTAGTTTCTACAACAGGATTATCTTGTTTTATTTTGACATTTATAACATATTCCTGTGTAAGAGTTTCTTTTGAAACCGTTATTATAATTTTATTATCCTTTAAATCTTCAATTTTTTGAGATGAAATATTGACATCAAACGAGTCATCTTTTGGAATAGGTACTAAGTCTAGTTCTTTGACATCTTGATTTATTTCTACAGTGTATTCAAAAATATTTTCTTTTAAAGTTATATTTGTAATTTGGGAATCTATTTTTTGCAATAAATTATAATCATCTATTTCAGGTTCTTTTTGCTCATCAGGTGGTAGTACAGAAGTATCTGAATCTATGATGGTAACATTAATGGGGATGTTATCAATTCTAATAACGCCATTAAATGTTTTAGGATTAGAAGATGCTTTTATTTCGACAGTACCAATTTTCACTTTACCATATAAATCGTCATCAAAACTTAGACTATGTTTTGTTCCACTTAACATTTTATCTTTAAATTTTTTATCTGGAATAAAATCTCCAGTAATATCGTAAGTAGTAAATATTAAATTAAAATCTATAGTATTAATAGTCTCATCAATATTTTCATACACATCGATATTGATACTTTCGCCCTTATGTATCTTAACATCAGTTTGAGAAACGCTTAAGGCTTTAACATTTATAGAAGTAAAAAAGAATAGTAACAAAATGGGTAAAAATTTCATTATTTTTTTCATCTTTGTAACACCTACTTTTATCATAGTCTAATTATAACCATTTTTTGCGAAAAAATCAATAATTAATTATCTACATTCATAGAAGCAACTTATAATAAATTTTTGACAAAATACATATAATTATATGTATTTTAAAGTGTAAATTAAAGCATAAAAGGAAATTAATTTATTTTTAAATGACTGTTTTTTGTCCCAATTTTTTCTAATATAACAAAAATAAGTGTAAAAAAATTTTTTATATGTTATAATATACATATATAAATAATAAAACGGATGAGGTGTCAAAGTGGAAGAAATTGATTTAAAAGATTTATGGTTCTTTTTCAAAAAGAAGATAGGATTAATATTTATTATTACAGCAATCATTGGCATTATTGGATGTTTTTCTATGTTTTTTAAAAAACCAATGTATAAATCATATACTACTGTTTTGTTAGGAAGTAGTGATAGTACAGATGTCAGTTTTAATAAAAATTTGATTAATACATATGCTGAAATTGCTAAATCAGCTAAAGTTTTAAATCAAGTTATTGAACAACTTGATTTGGATTTATCGTATGGTAGTTTATCTAGTCATGTATCTGTTTCGGCATCTACTGATACAGAAATTATTACGATTGTAGCAGTTGATAGCAATCCTGAATTGGCCATGTCAGTAGCAAATGCTACAGCTGAGGTTTTTTCTAGGGAAGTTGTTTCTTTATATAATGTTGGAAATATCAGTATTTTAGATGCTGCAAGTAAAAGTAATATACCATATAATATTAATATTAAAAAACAAATTATTATTTATATTTTCATAGGACTCGTTTTATCATTTGCTATTATATTTACTTTATTCTACTTGGATAGAACAGTTAAATCGGTTGAACAACTTGAACAAAAAGTTAAAATACCAATATTAGGAAGTGTTCAAGATATGAGCACAAAGAAGGGAGGAAAGAAAAATGCAAAGTGAATTAGTTATTCATGAAAAACCTAAATCAAATATAAGTGAAGATATAAGAACGATAAGAACTAATTTACAATTTACTTCTTTGGATTCTAAAACGTTGCTCGTTACAAGTTCCGTTCAAGGTGAAGGTAAATCTTTTATAAGTAGTAATCTTGCTGTTGCATTTGCCCAAAATGGTGAAAAAACAGTAATAGTGGATAGTGATTTAAGACTTGGAAGACTCCATAAGATATTTGGAACATCAAATCGAATTGGATTATCTAATCTACTTGTAAATACAAGTGTTAAAGAACTTCCCAAATATATTAAAAAAACGAGTATAGATAATTTATATGTCATAACACGTGGTGTAGTACCACCAAATCCTAGTGAATTACTTGATTCAGATAATCTTGATAAATTAATTGACTTTTTAAAAACAATGTTTGACCATATTATTTTTGATGGAGTTCCAGTTAATGGCCTTTCAGATTCACTCATTTTAGCTAATAAAGTTGATAGAGTTATCTTAGTTTCAGCATGTAATTATACCAAAATTGAAGAACTTGATAATTCCAAAAAAGCCCTTGAAAATATTGGTGCTAAAATTGCTGGCGTTGTTATGAATAGAGCACCCCAAAATCGAAGAGGTAAATATTCTAGATATTATGAATGAAAGTTGGTGATTTATGACAGATATTCATTCACATATTTTATTTAGTGTTGATGATGGAAGTAATAATATAGATGAAAGTATGAAGTTACTAAAAGCAATGAAAAAGATAGGATTTGATAATATTATATTAACTCCTCATTATATACAAAATACTGATTACCAATGTGATAATCATGAGAAAAAAGAAAAATTGGATATATTGAAACAGACTTTAAAACAAAATAATCTTGAAGTAAATGTTTATTTAGGTAATGAAATATATATTAATGATCAAATACCAGAACTTATTAATTCAAATGAAATACATAGTTTAAATTCTTCAAAATATTTATTAATTGAATTTCCTTTTCATAATAAAATACTTAATTTAGAAGATATTATATATGATATTAAATATCATGGATATATTCCAATCATAGCCCATCCTGAAAGATATTTATATTTTCAAAAAAATTACGATTTAGTTAAAAAATTAAAAGCAGATGGTATTTTATTTCAATCTAATTATTCTTGTATATTAGGTGAATATGGTATGGCAAGTAAAAAATTATTTAAAAAATTATTAAAAGATAAATATGTTGATTACTTAGGTACAGATATCCATCATACAAATCAAATAGGTATGTTAGATAAATTTGATAAAATGGTAAAAAAAATCAAAAAAATTACGGGTGAAGATTATTATCAAAAAATTCTTTCCAATAGTGATAGTCTTATCGAAGATTCATGTAAAAGTATATGATGAAAATTCATATATTTTTTTGGTGTGAAAGATAATTTGCTGAGTTAACAAGATTTTTACTTTTAATTAGTTAAAAATGTATAAAATTGTCATTTAGAATAATATTAATAATGTAGGTTTTAAATGGAGGTAAAATGATGAAGTATTTAGTTATATTATTAGTATTTTCGGTAATAATGTTTTTATATTGTTCTTGCATCGTTTCAGGTAGTTGTGAAAAATGGGAAACAAATATGAAAAAACATAAAAATATAAAATGAAAAATTAAGTTATATACTAACATAATAAATGAAAACATTCTTAAAAAAAAGAATGTTTTTCGTGCTTTTTTATATTATTTTGAGCATCTATAACATTCTTATACATAATATTTTATGATTCTTTTAATTTGGTATAAATTTCCTTAATATCGATAATTTTTTGAGGAACTTTATATTGTGGCTTAAGATGTAAATGATAGTGTTTAACTTCTTGAACACATCCATTATTTTGAATAAGCGTCAATCCATCAATATGAAGTTTTTGCTCCAATAACATTTTCATTTGTTTAGATATTTTCATAATGTGATTTAAAGTATGATCATCAATATCATCTAAACAAGTAAAATGTTTTTTTGGTATAATAAGCATATGTCCATTAGAATCAGGATGAACATCTAAAAAACACTTTACGATATCATCTTCATAAATCGTATATGAAGGAATTTCTCCATTAATAATTTTACAAAAAATACAGTCCATATTCTTCTCCTTTACATACTAATTATATCATTAAATCATAAAATTTTTGTAAAAGTTTGTTAAATTTGTGGTAAAAAAAAGATAGATAAAAATTATCTATCACATGAATATCTGCGAATATTCAATTATATAATGCATAAAATAAAGAAAAATTATACTTTTATTGTCTATTTTAGGAAATTTTGTTAAAATATAATGTGGAGATGAAAGACATGCATAGCTTAAAAATAAAAAATTTAACGGTTGAAGTAGACCATAAAAAAATATTAGATAATTTTAACTTAGAAATTAAATCAGG
>CANQDH010000005.1 GCA_947591565.1 uncultured Bacilli bacterium
TTAAAAGAATATAATAATTTAACAAGTAACAATTTAAGTATAGGTCAAAAACTAAAAATACCTAACAATAGTGATACATCTAGTTCCACCTTATATGTGGTAAAACAAGGCGACAGTTTATATAGTATTGCTAGACAGTTTAATACATCAGTATCAGATATAATGGAATTAAATAACTTAAAAACAAGTCTTCTAAATATAGGTATGGTTCTTAAAATACCTTCATCGTCTACTAATCAAACATATATCGTTAAAGCAGGTGATACTTTATATGATATTGCGAAAAGATACAACACTTCCGTCGATAACATTAAAAAAAAGAACAATTTAACAAGTAATAATCTAAGCATTGGTCAAATTCTCATCTTATAAAAGAAGTTTTTGTAATTTATTGTTGATGAAAAAAACGTAAATATTTCATAAATAGAAATATAATAATATAGAGGAGAGTGTTATAATGTTTGGTAATTTTACGGAAGAAGCAAGAAAAATACTTATAAATGCAAAAAAAGAAATGTATGAATTAAAACATCCATATATAGGTAGTGAACATCTGTTATTATCTATTTTAAAAGATGATAATAGTGTGTCTAAAAGGTTGAAGCAATATAATTTAGATTATCAAATATTAAAAGATGAAATTGTAAATGTGATAGGTATAGGTAGCAAAAGTCAGGATTGTTTTCTTTATACACCACTTTTAAAAAGAATCCTTGAAAATGCGATTGTCGATAGTAAAGAAAATAATAATGGGGAAGTAACGATTGAACATCTTTTTTCTAGTTTACTTGAAGAAGGAGAAGGCGTAGCTATCCGCATTTTACTTGGACTTAATATTGATATAGATAATCTATATGATGAATTTACTTATAAATTACTAAATACCAAAAAGAAAAAAAATAAAAAACTTATGGTTGAAGAAATAGGTATTGATTTAACCAAAAAAGCTTTAAATGGCGAACTTGATCCTGTTATCGGAAGAGATGAAGAAATAAAAAGAGTAATCGAAATATTGTGCCGAAGGACGAAAAACAATCCTATTTTAATAGGTGAGGCTGGAGTAGGTAAAACAGCTATAGCAGAAGAACTGAGTAGGATGATTGTAAATGGTGAAGCTCCTCTTCCTCTTCGTAATAAAAGAGTCATTAGTTTAGACATGGCATCTTTAGTGGCTGGTACAAAATATAGGGGCGAATTTGAAGAAAGGATGCGCAAACTTTTAAAAGAAGTAGAAGAAAATACGGACATCATTCTTTTTATTGATGAAATACATACCCTAGTAGGAGCAGGCGGAGCGGAAGGAGCTATTGATGCATCTAATATTTTTAAACCTGCTCTTGCTCGTAATAAACTAAGATGTATAGGTGCAACTACGACCGAAGAATATAAAAAATTTATTGAAAAAGATAGCGCTTTAGAACGTCGTTTTCAAAAAGTTGTCATATCTAAGCCATCAAAACAGACTGTCAAAAAAATACTTATGGAATTAAAAAGTGTTTACGAAAAATTTCACCTTGTCAAACTCGATGAAAAAATTATTGATTTAATCATTAATTTATCTGAAAAATATATTTATGATCGTAATGAACCAGATAGGTCTATCGATATTTTAGATGAAGTATGTTCAAAGGTGAACCTTACAGAAAGTAAAACTTTAAAAAAATATAATGCCTTAAATAAGCAACTAAAAGAAGTTCTTTACCATAAAAATGAGGCTATTTTATCAGGTGAATTTGACCTAGCATCTTCTTTTAAAGATAAAGAAAATCAACTTATGAATGACATTAATAATTTAGAAATGAATCTTTATCAGCAAAATAATTTAAAAACAGTTACCAAAGAAGATGTTGCTGAAGTTATTCACCTTAGAACAAAAATACCTGTTTATGAATTGTTGCATGATAATAAAACAATTATCAAAAAAATTGAAGAAAATATTGGTGAAGCTATTCTAGGTCAAGAGAAAGCTGTCAAGGAAACTACCAATATTATAAAAAGATTAAAACTTGGATTTAGTGATGAAAATAAATGTTACGCTTGTCTTTTCTGCGGCCCATCAGGTGTCGGAAAAACCGAATTAGCGAAATTATTTGGTGAAAATATGGTTGGTAAGAACAACATTATTAAACTCGATATGAGTGAATATACAGAATCACATAGTGTAAGTAAAATTATAGGTGCTCCTCCAGGTTATGTTGGATATGAAGACCATAATACAGTCCTTGAAGAAATTCGCAATAAGCCTTATTCTGTGTTAATCTTAGATGAAATAGAAAAAGCTAGTCCTAAAGTTATTAATTTATTTTTTCAAATTCTAGATGAAGGTAAAATAAAAGATTCTAATGGAAAAACCATTCGTTTTGACAATGTTTTTATTGTTATGACTAGTAATATCGGTTTTGATGAAAATGCGATTGGTTTTAATCAAGAAAAAGATGACTTTGTTTTAACCAAATTAAAAGATACTTTTAGTATACCTTTTATAAATAGAATTGATAATATTATGGTTTTTAACAAATTAAATGAAGATGTCATTAGAAAATTAGTCCAGAAAAAAATCAAAATATTAAAACATAAATATATGGATAAAGATGTTAAAATAACGATAGGTAAGGATGTTATCGAAAACATCATTAAATTATCAAATTATAATGAATTTGGTGCTAGAAAATTAGATAAAATTATAAAAGAAAAAATAGAAAGTATTATTATTGATTCTGTTATTGATGGAAAAAAACAAGTATCAATTAAAAAATTTAGTGAAAATAAAGTGTTTAGTTAAAAAATTCAATAAAAACAATGTATATTGTTTTTTTTAAATCTCATTTAAAGATAAAAATAAAAATATTGCAAGGAAAATATTTGCAAAAACTTTAGTTTGTGTTACAATTATAGTGGTGATAGTATGCAACTAGAAGAATTAAAAGAGGTTTTAGACAAAAATAAAAATTTAAAAGAAATCAAAGATAATTTATATGCGTTGATTCAAATAATGATGCAAAAATTGCCAAATATAAGATATGATTATTTGCAAAAAAATTTAGCAACTTTAAAGGTTAAAAAAATTAGTAAACATTTGTGTTCAGATTATACATATTATAATGGAAAGACAAATACACTTTATATCAATTATAATAAAATTGATGAAAATGATGATGTAAGGCATCTTATGATGTATGAACTACTTAATATAGCAACGTATAACGGATTTTTTTCTGGTTTTAATGAAAATAATTTTTTAAATGCTTTCAATATCGGTTTTACCGAAATCATGACAAATAATCTTATCGGTAACGAAGGAAATAAATCATATCATGATGATGAAGTAATAGAGACAAATCTACTTTCACAAATCATAGGTTTTGATACATTATTTGAAGCCTATTTTAACAATAATGCTCGCTTTGTTACGGATAATCTTATAAGTGTTGAAGGAGTGAAAAAATGAAAAGTAAAAAAGTAATTGAACTTTCTAATTATAATGTTGCAAGAGAAGATACAAAAATAAGCAACCTAGGGGAAATACAAAAATTATTAATTGATTTATTTTTCTTACAACCTAATTTGACAGATGATAAACTTGAAAACTTTGAATCTAGTTTATATGCTAATCCGGCTGTTTTTTCACCAAATATTGATTATTCTAATGTGTGCGGAGTTGATTCATATTTTAATTTCAAAAAACAAACCCTTATACAACATCAAAATGTCGTTTTAAATAGTGGCAGAACTATGTAATTGAGTAAAAACTTCTTTACTCAATTTTTTGGATTATGAAAATTATAATATCGTTTTATAATTTTAGAAATATTTTCCAAAAAATGTGCATACTAAAGAAAGGTGAAATATATGAAATATATAAAAAATGAAATAGGTCCATTTAATTTACATATTATTAAAACAGAAAAATTCCGAACAAATAGAATTATTATTCATTTTAAAAGACCAGTTGTGAAAGAAGAAATCACCATGCGTAATCTTTTGTGTGATTGTTTAACATGGGCAACGAAAAAATATAATTCGGAACGACTTATGAATATACGAACTGAAGAGTTATATGGCATTCCTTATAATGGCATGACCTATTTATCTGGTAATTTTTCTATTATGAGTTTTTCTATGGAATTTTTAAATGACAAATATATTAAAGAAAGCATCCTTGAAGATTCCTTAGATTTTATGATGGATATTTTATTTAATCCAAATGTTATAGATAATAAATTTGATGAACTTTCTTTTAATATCAATAAAAAAGCTCTTGAAGAGTCTATTAAAAGTTTTGGTGATAATCCTAGAAAATATAGTGTTAGAAGAATTTATGAAGAAATGAATCCTGATGGACCTCTTTCTTATCATAGTGAGGGATATTTAGATGATTTAAATGAAATAACAAGAGAATCATTATATGAATATTACAAAAGTGTTTTAAAAAAAGACATCGTTAATGTTTTCATTATAGGTGATTTTGATGTCAATGAAGTTCGAAATATGATTACATCGAAAATGAAAATAAATACAATCAAAAGATTTAAAGGATCTCATTATGTAAAATATCAAACATTTCGTAAAAGAAGTAGAACCGTTATCGAAAGTAAAAATATTAATCAAAGTAAACTTGTTATTGGTTGTAAACTAAAAAATTTAACACCTTTTGAATCTAATTATGTATCTAGTTTATATTCATATATTTTAGGTGGCAGTGCGGATTCGGTTTTATTTAAAAATGTTAGAGAAAAACATTCTCTTTGTTATTACGTAAGTTCATCTATAAACAAAGTTAACAATACTTTACTTATTGAATCAGGTATCGATGGCAAAAACTTTAAAAAGACGGTTAAACTCATAAAAAAAGAGTTAAAAAATATGCAACAAGGTAAATTTGATGAAAAATATATTGAAAATGGAAAAATAACTTATTTAAATGCATGCCAAGAATTATGTGATAGTCCTAATAGTTTATTAAATTTATATATATCAAGTGAATATTTAGGAACTGATTTACTAGAAAAACGAAAGCAAGAAATCCAAAAAGTAACCAAAAATGATATAGTTCGATTTGCATCTAAAGTTAATTTAGATACTGTTTATTTATTAGAAGGGATAGATCAAGATGGAAATAAAGAAGCTTAGTAAACTTGATTTAAATTTATATTATGAACAACTTGATAATGGTCTTTCCATTTATGTGATACCTGATAATAATAACAATAACATTTATGCGACTTTTTCGGCTAAATTTGGTTCTTGTATAAATGAATTTGTGCCTATAGATAAAAAGAAAATGGTTAAAGTACCATACGGAGTTGCCCATTTTTTAGAACATAAAGCCTTTGAACAAAAAGATGGCATTGATCCTTTTACTTTCTTTTCGGAAAGAGGGGCGGACGCTAATGCAAATACATCATATGAAAAAACAACATATCTTTTTTCAGGACCCAATCATTTTCAAGAAAATATGAATTATTTACTTGATTATGTTCAAAATCCTTATTTTACTGATGAAAATGTTGAAAAAGAAAAAGGCATTATTATTCAAGAATATGAGATGTACCAAGATAGACCTTATACGAGATGTTACGAAGGACTTTTAAAAAATGCTTTTATTAACGATCCTATTAGATATTCTGTTATTGGAACCAAAGAAAGCATTAATTCTATCACAAAAGATGATCTTTATAACTGTTACAATACTTTTTATCATCCAGCAAATATGTTTGTCGTTGTAACAGGTAATGTTAATTATGAAGAAGTAATTGATATTATAAAAAAGAATCAAAAAGAAAAAGAGTTTCAGCCCTTTAAAAAAATTTCGGTAAAAACATATAAAGAACCAAAAAATGTTTTAAAAGAATATGAAAAAATAGAAATGAATGTTACTTTACCTAAAGTACTTATTGGATATAAAATTGATTTAACTAAATTTAAGAATATGAAATCACTTAAATTGTTAACTTATATCACAACTATATTTGAAATAATGTTAGGTAATACTTCAGAGGCCAACGAATATTTAAAAATTAATGATATCATATATGAAAATCTATCTCTTGATTATATTAAAAGTGAAGATTATATGTTATTTATGGTATGTGCAGAAACTAAAAAGGAAAAAGACTTTTTAGATTATGTGGATAAAGTCTTAAGTAATATTTATGTAAGTGCTGAGGAATTAAATCGTAAAAAGAAAGCTTTAATTGGCTCTTTAGTAGTTTTAAGTAGTGATATATTTGCTACAAATAGTAAGATAATGTCTAATATTATTAACTATGATGAACCTATATGTGATGATTATGATCTTATTGAATCACTTAATATTGATGAAGCAAATGATGTTTTAAATAATTTGTCTTTAGAACATAAAACAGTCTTTGTTGTTAATCCGAGAAAATAAACGTTTAAATGTTATATCCTTGTATAATACTATTACTAAAACTAGTTTAGCTAGAGAAATTAATAGATGGAGTATGTTTTATCTTCATGTGATGGAAAAGTTTTATTTAAATATTAAAACGATTTATCGTGTTTGATAAATTGTTTTTTGTTTATTAGGAATTTGACTTACACCCATAAAATGTGATAAAATATGGTTACCTATTTAAGGAGTGAATATATGAAAATAAATAAAGTCTTAGGGGTAGGTTTAAGTGCAATTATAGTTATAAGCATTGGTATTGTTATGCTTGGTAAAAACTATTTTGATAAAAGAGAAAAAATGAATATTGATTCAGTCATGATTTCTAATATTATGGATATTCATAGTAAAATGTATGCAAATGCCTTAGAAATAAGTGTTACAGAGGCTGAAAAGAAAATGGCTATCGTGTTTGATGGTATGACACTTGATGAACTTGCAGCCAAATTAGATAGATACTTAAAAGACGATTTAGCAGGCAAAGGTTATCTTTATGCATCATATTCTTTAGAACTTGGTGTAAATCCTTATTTAAGTGTTGCTATTTCTATGCATGAAACAGGTTGTAAATGGGGATGTAGTAAATTACTAAAAACATGTAATAATGTGGGAGGTCAAAAAGGTCAACCTTATTGTAATGGTGGATCATACAAAGGATATGACACATTAGATGATGGTATTAGAGGATTCATTTATAATATATATGCTAATTACTATGCTTATGGTTTAACAACACCAGAGCAAATGAATCCAAAATATGCAGCGGATACAAGATGGGCATATTATGTAAATAAGTACATGGATGAAATTAAACAAATATAAAATGTTATATAAAAACAGAAAAGAGGAGATTTTATGTATAAAAATAAAATAAATTATCGTTTTTTAAACATTATTTTTGTTTTACTTATCATATATCTACTATATATGACATTTGGACTTTGGAATGGTATCTTACAAACAATTCTTAAAATCATTGCTCCTTTTTTTATAGCATTTACAATTGCTTATGCTCTATATCCTTTTTCACTAAAGCTTCAAAGCAAAAATATTCCCAAAGGAATAGCTAATTTTATTGTCATAGCTGTTGTTATTTCTATCATAGCTTTAGTTATTTGGCTTGTTATACCAGTTATGGTAGAACAGATTATTGCTCTTACCAACTGGCTTATGGAGTTTGTAAAATCCTTATCAAACAAATATAATGTGGATTTAGGTGCTATTCAAGATTATGTAGGCGATTTAAAAAGTTTAGCCAGTAGTTTTGGTAAATCCATAGGCGATTTTTCGATGTCCATTTTAAATAAGTCTATCAATATTGCAACACTTACGATTATTGCCTTAATTGCATCTGTTTATTTTTTATCTAGTATGGCTAAAATAAGATTAAAAATTAAAAGATATTTAAGTAGAACAAATAAAAAAGCATATGGATATGTAAAAAGATTAGACCATGAAGTAAGTCAGTATTTTGTAGGTCTTGAGAAATTTATGGTTGTTCAGTTTATTGAGTATACCTTCATATTCTTTATTATCGGTCATCCATATTATTTATTATTAGGATTCTTATGTTCTATTACAACGGTTATTCCTTATTTTGGAGGAATATTCTGTAACATCATCGCATGTATAACAGCATTCTTTGTATCTAGTAGGTTATTTATTTTTACATTAATAGTTGCCTTTATTTTTCCAAATATAGATGGTTATATTATATCACCTAGAATATATGGTAAAACAAATAATGTTCCAACATTACTTACTATTTTTGCCGCTTATGCAGGGGGTAAATTGTTTGGCTTTATAGGTATTGTTATAGCTTTACCACTTACCATTATTTTACTTGCAACATATCGTTTTTATGAAGATGAAATAAATGAAACTATTGAAAATATAAAAAGTAAAATTTAATTTTTACTTTTTTCAAATTTAAAAATTTTACTATCAGGGGGAAAAAGTAATGTTAAATATTTATTTGTCAACAGTTATAGTGAGCCTTCTTTCACAACTAGGCTTTACAGTTTATGATATATCTAGAATTAAAAAAGGCGATTGGTCTGGAAATCTTGATATGTGTTTCATATATCTATTTATGAAGAATGTTTGTGGCAAAAAAAACTCGATTTTTCTCTTAGCCTTTGTTCATAGTATGATAATTATGATTGCGAGTTTAATTCCTTTATTTAATATTGGTTTTAATGTTTATGACTTTTATGTTATTTTAGATGGAAAAATGCAAAGAAAAAAAGGGCAACAAAATCGAGAACGCGTTCAAAAGGGTCAAAATAATATTCAAGTAAAGGAAGAAAAAGCCGATGCAAAAGCATCAAGTATGTTAGATTTTATTTGTCTAAATAAGAATTTAAATACAAATCAAAAGAAAATAATATTACAAAAATTAAAAAAAGTTTATTTACATGAAAATATTTATAATATGGGACCTATTAATTATGCTTTAGATTGTGATGAGGAGAAAGCTAAAACTTATAAAAAAGAAAAAAAATAAAAAGAGGTGATAGAAAATGAAAGAAGTAATTAAAGATACACTTATAGACAGTCTTAATTTATTACCTTTTTTATTTGTAGCCTTTTTATTAATTGAAATTATTGAACATAAAATACATAATAAAAAAATAATTCATAAGGCTGGTTGTTTTGGACCTCTTATTGGATCTTTATTAGGTATTGTTCCGCAGTGTGGTTTTAGTGTATCTGTTACCAATCTTTATGCAACGAGAATTGTATCATTAGGAACATTAATTGCTGTTTATCTATCAACTAGTGATGAAATGCTTCCCATCTTGATTGGAGAAGGAGCTAAAATAAGTTTAATTGTAAAAGTTCTTTTAATTAAATTATTGGTAGGTATGGTATGTGGTTTTCTAATTGATTTATTATATAGAAAAAAAGAAAAAGAAGATATTGAAAATATTTGTGAAAAAGAACATTGCCACTGCGAAAAAAGTCTTTTCATGTCGACATTTAAACATACCCTTCATATTTTTTTCTTTATTTTAATTATATCTTTCCTTATTAATGTCAGTTTTGCTTATTTAGGAAATGAATTTTTAGCTAAACTTTTTATGAAAGATAGTTTTCTAAGCCCTTTTATAACTAGTTTATTTGGACTTATTCCAAACTGTGCTTCAAGTGTTGCCATAACCGAGTTTTACCTTAATAACACTATTACATTTGGATCTATGATTTCAGGTCTTTTAACAGGTAGTGGTGTTGCCATAATGGTTTTATTTAAAATTAATAGACCACTAAAGGATAATTTTAAAATTGTAGGCTTAATATATATGATAGGTGTCATAAGTGGTTTAATTATTAATCTATGTTAATAAGAAAGGAGTTAATATGCCAGAATTACCAGAAGTAGAAACCGTTAAAGAAACATTAAAAAAACAAATTTTAGGTAGGAAAATTGTCGATGTAAGTATTAACTATGATAAAATTATTGAATATCCTACTACTTTGGAATTTAAAAAACAAATTGTTGGAAAGACGATTCAAGATATTAAAAGAAGAGGAAAATGGCTTATGTTTGATCTAGATGACTATTATTTACTAAGTCACTTAAGAATGGAAGGCAAATACTTTATTAAAAAAGCAACCGATACCCATTTAAAACATGAACATGTTATATTTAATTTAGATGACAATCGTGAATTAAGATATTTAGATACACGTAAATTTGGCAAAATGCATTTAATTAAAAAAACAGAAGTAATGGACCGAAAACCTTTAAATGAATTAGGAAAAGAGCCATGGGATAACACTTTAACAGCTTCTTATTTAAAAGGCCAGTATCATAGTAAAAAATTACCTATTAAAACCGTTATTCTAGATCAAAGTATTATCGTAGGAATCGGAAATATATATGCTGATGAAATACTTTTTTTAAGTAAAATTCATCCTTTAACAAGAGCATGTGATTTAAATGATAATGATTTAACAAACATCATCAAATATACGAAAGAAACCTTAGAAAAAGCTATAAAAGAAGGCGGAACAACTATCAGAAGTTATGAATCAAGTGAAGGCGTTCATGGTAGATTTCAGCAAAGTTTACACGTTCATAATCAAGCAATATGCCCTGTTTGCAACTTAAAAATAACTAAAATAAGAGTTGGCGGTAGAGGTACATATTATTGTGAAAAATGTCAAAAAATGGTTTAATTTAAACCATTTTTATTTATAAATAGCTTTTTTCTTTTGTTCTAAATTTGCATATTCGGTTGCATCAAAAGATGCATAAAGATTAATGATAGGATTTAAATTAAAATTTTTAATTTCTAAAATGTTTTTATATATTAGGAATTTTCTTTTATTATCAAGAAAATATTTACAAATATATGTATTAGTAGTATAATCTCAAATTTGACAGTTTTGAAAGTCAAAAATCTCCTAAGGCCTTTTTTTATAAGGCTTTAAGAGATTTTTATTTTCTCAAAAAAGTGCGTACCATAAATTTCTATTATTTAGTATTAAAAATTTTTTTCATTTTTTGCTATATAATCATAAACATTTGGTATCATATGGCGATTTTGATTCATGTAAGTATAAATACCATCTATTTTCTTTTCATCTGAATTATGCAAAATAATATCATCTTTGATAATTATATTAAATAAACAATAATTAATAATTTTCTTTTTATCAAGGGTGTCAACATCTTTAAAGGCATCAAAAAATAACTGGTTATATTTATCATCACCGCTAAACAATATATTATAGATTGTGGGTACAAAATCAGAAGAATAAAGGTATTTATTACATTTTAAGTACTTACTAATTAGACAATTAAAATGTAAAATAATATCATCATAAAGACCTGTATTAGTGTACATAAATAATCACCCTATCAGGCTTAATTATAAAGTTAAAAAGTTATATGTCAATATCGAAATTTACAAAGTTATTTTGACATTTTCAGATATAATAGATGCCTTTTTATCGTATTCTTTAATCATATTAATTACACTTCTTTTTTTCTTTCTAGTAACAGCTATTAATAAAATATTTTTTTCACCTTGTTCCCTTTCACCTTTAATAGTCGTTATATTATATTCTTTTAGCTTAAGCATTTTAATTAAATTTTCATCACCTGTAATACATGTTATTAAACTATCACCTAAGGCTAGTTTTTCTTCAATAAGGCTTCCAATATATGATCCGACAAAAGAACCGGCTGAAAAGAAAAAGATTTTAAGAGGATCTTTATGTAAATTAAGAACAACTGTTCCTGTTACGAAAATCCAAATTAAAGCAATACCAAACTGTAAGAATGCTCCCATAACTTTTTTCCCATTTGCAACCACAATAACTCTTAAAGTCGCAAGTGCATTTTCAATTATTTTGGATATAAAAATAAAAATATATACGAGGATATTCATAGCGTGTCCTTTCTACAAATATTTTTTCCTATTTAACATATAATATACATGTAATAAATTTTTAAACTTTGTATTAATTTAGTTACTTTACTACCAAAATGTAGTATAATTAAATAAGGAGATGAGAACATGGATTTAAAAAGAGTCTATTCAAAAGTATTTTTATGGATGTTTATTGGACTACTTGTAACTTTTATAACAGGTTATATTGTATCTGTTAATGACAATATGCTACTAGCGATATACAAAAAAGGTTTTTACTGGATATTTGCGATTGCTGAAATCATTTTAGTTATTGTATTATCCGCAAGGATTCGAAAGATGAGTACCGTAACCGCTCGAATATGTTTTATTTTATATTCCTTCGTATCAGGACTTACCTTTTCATCTATCTTTGTAGCCTATAATATTTCATATATAATGTATGTCTTTGTTATTGCAGCTGTTTTATTTGCAATCTTTGCCGCTATTGGACATTTTACCAAATTAGATTTGAGTAAGTTAGGTACGATTTTGTTTATGGCATTAATTGGTATCATTATTTGTTCTATTGTCAATCTTTTTGTTAAAAGTGAAGGATTTAATTTAGGTATTGTTATTGCTAGTTTAGTTATCTTCCTTCTTTATGTAGCTTATGATATTAAAAAGATATCTTCTTTACAAAATTTTATCGATAATGAAGATAATCTTGCTATATGCGGGGCATTAGAACTTTATCTAGATTTTATTAATATCTTTATTAATTTATTAAGGTTATTAGGAAATAATAGAGATTCATAAAAATAAACTTAGGTAGTAAAATACTTAAGTTTTTTAATTAAAAAATAGTGTTATATATGTTTTTTTAGCATAATATAAAAATGTATTGACATATCTATATTTTTTTGATAAGATATTGATTCGTGTGGAAAGGGGTAGTGTATGTATTGCGATAATATAGATAAGTATTTATTTAGTTTTAGATATGTACAAATAAAATCCGAATTAAGTAGCACGGCTAAAAGATATATTGAAACATTATTTACTTTTACAACTGATGATCAAAAATTAAAGAAAAATATTATTGATTATGCTCATAATAAAAAAACAAATAAATGTAAAAAAATTACAAATGAAGAAATGCAAAGTGAATTGTTAAAGTTAAAAGTTGCTATTGAATGTTTAAAAGATAGTGATGATTACTTATTTTTAAGTCAAAAATATGAAGAATTGGTTCAAATGGTTGCTAGTAAACAAAATTATATTGATTTACTTATAAGATTGACATGTGCAGCAGGAGTTTATCCAAATGATTTTTTCTTAAATAGAGCACACCAAATATTTGTATCTGAAGTATATATACCATTTGTAAGTGGAACATTTATGAATCATCTTTCTTGTGAAAAACCACATGTTAAAAAAATAGCGCCAGTTAAATCCAATTTATCCGATTAGAAACTTTAAAGAATTATCTTTGAAGTTTTTTTGTTATGATTATTGAATAAAAACGATGGTTGTTTAATGACTTTTTATAGGAAATTTGGTACAATATTGATGGTGATATTTATGTACGAATATATGTGCGGAATTGTAACATGTGAGGAAAGCAATTATATTGTTTTAGAAAATAATAAAGTAGGTTATGTCATTTATACAGCCAATCCTTATTCTTTTAATTTAAATGAAGAGTATAAAGTATATCTATATCAATATGTAAGGGAAGATGAAATATCACTTTATGGCTTTAAAACCAAGGAAGAAAAAGATTTGTTTTTAAAACTTATCGATGTTAAGGGTTTAGGATGTAAAATGGCTTTACCTATGTTTGCAACAGGATCAACAGCAGGAATTGTTGATGCTATTGAAAGAGAAAATATTTTATATTTAAAAAAATTTCCTAAAATTGGAGATAAAGTTGCTAGACAAATTATTTTGGATTTAAAAGGAAAACTTGTTTCTAGTAGTAATAATTCTCCTGATAAAAATGATGAACTTGTAGAAGCGTTAACAGCTTTAGGATACAAAATGCCTGATATTAAAAGAGTTTTACCATCTATTGATAAAACTCAAAAAATTGAAAATCAAATAAAAGAAGCGTTAAAATTATTGCTTAGATAATGATAGAAAGATGGTGAGTTAATTGGATAACGAGAGAATTATCACATCAAATGAATTAAAGGAAGATTCTTTTGAAAAAACGATTAGACCTGTTACCTTAGATGAATATATAGGTCAAACAGAAGTAAAAGAAAATTTAGGAGTATATATTAAAGCTGCCAAAATGCGTGATGAATCATTAGATCATGTACTTTTATATGGTCCTCCTGGTTTAGGTAAAACAACCCTTGCTTACATTATTGCAAACGAAATGGGGTCAAACATTAAAACGGCTAGTGGACCTGCTATTGAAAAAAGTGGTGATTTAGCGGCTATTTTATCTTCTTTAGAGCCGGGTGATGTTTTATTTATTGATGAAATACATCGTATTCCCAGATATATTGAAGAAATATTATATTCAGCTATGGAAGATTTTACTTTAGATATTGTGGTTGGAAATGATTCAAGTAGCCGAAGTATTAGGATTGATCTTCCACCATTTACGCTAGTAGGTGCAACGACAAGAGCAGGTGATTTAACAGGACCTCTTAGAGATCGTTTTGGAATTGTTTCTAAACTGCAGTTTTATAGTGAAAAAGAACTAAAACAAATTATAGAAAGAACAAGCAGGGTATTAGAAGCACCTATTGATGATGATGCAGCTTTATCCCTTGCAAGAAGAAGTAGAGGTACTCCTCGAATTGCGAATCGTTTATTTAAACGAATTAGGGATTATGCTTTAGTCATGGGAAATGGCGTTATTGATAATGAAATTACGAATTATGCTCTCGATAAACTTAAAGTAGATAAATTAGGATTAGATGATACCGATTATAATTTATTAAAGGCTATTATTGAACGATTTAATGGAGGACCAGTTGGTATAGAAGCTTTAGCTTCAAGTATAGGTGAGGAACAAACAACTATTGAAGATGTTTATGAACCATATCTTTTACAGCAAGGACTTTTAAAAAGAACAAGTAGAGGAAGAGTTGTAACAGAAAAAGCTTATGAACATTTAGGCATACCATATAAAATGAATTAGAAAGTAAAAAATATTTTTCAAGACTATGAACTTGATGAAAAAGTAGTTGTCAAGTATTCCTCGGTAACTGCTTTAAATGGAGAAGTGTCAAACTAAAATTTGTAATCTTGATGATATAATTGCAGTTTTGTAAAACTAAAAAAAAAACAAATTATAAATTTTTATTAATTTCAAGATTTTATTGCTATTACTAGATGAATGTTTAGAAATTCTTTGTTCAACAACAATTGGATTAAAATTGTTAAATAAAAAAAACTTGTAACTAATAAAGTTTGCGAGTAACCTTCAATTTTAGATAAACAAACCATAATATTAGTGAATCAATATCGTGTAAAAGATAGAAAATGTTGTAGATGTATTTTTAAAATTAGGAAAGGAGGAAAATCGATGTTAGAATTAAAAGTAGATAATCAAATCATTAATTATATTAAAATAAATGATGAAGATTATATTTCTATTACAGATATGCTTAAATCAAAGGATGGAGAATTTTTTGTATCTGATTGGCTTAGAAATAGAAATACTATTGAATTTTTGGGAATTTGGGAAGAACTTCATAATCCTAATTTTAATTATGGCGAATTCGCCATAATTAAAGGTCAAGCAGGTTTAAATAGTTATAAGATTAGTGTCAAAGAGTGGGTTAATAAAACAAATGCTATTGGCATAATATCAAAAGCTGGAAGATATGGTGGAACATATGCTCATAAGGATATTGCTTTTGAATTTGGTATGTGGATTAGTCCAAAATTTAAATTGATGTTAATAAAAGAGTTTGAAAGATTAAAACAGGAGGAACAAAAACAGCTAGGATGGAGTGCTAAAAGGGAATTATCAAAAATTAATTATAGAATTCATACTGAAGCAATTAAAAATAATTTAATACCTCCAAAATTAAACAAAGCACAAATAAATTTTGTTTACGCCGAAGAAGCTGATGTGTTAAATATGGCATTATTTGGAATGACAGCAAAAGAATGGCGAGAAAAAAATACTAGTTTAAGTGGGAATATGAGAGATTATGCTTCTATTGATGAACTGATATGTTTAGCAAATTTAGAAAATTTAAATTCAGTATTTATTAATTATGGATTAACTCAAGCTGAAAGACTTGAAAAATTGAATAAAATTGCTATTTCACAGATAAAGATACTATCAGAAAATAATATGAAATATAAGTTATTTAGGAAGGAGTAAAGAATATGAAAATCGATTGGTTATCTCTTATTATAGGTGCGGTTTCTAGTTGGCTTATTACAAAAATTTACTATGAAAAAGCAAAAACAGATAGTGATATGAATGCTAAAAAAAAGAATATCAATGATGAAAAAAAACATCAAGAAATAATTGAAAAATTAGATGATATAAAAGATAATAGTATAAAATATGAAATAGTAGAAGAATGGGAAGAAGAAAAATAAATAAAAATTGTTATAAGTTGATTATATTTAGTAGTCAAACTGAAAAACTAATAAATAAGGAAGTGTATTATGAAAACTGATGATTTTGATTATGAATTACCCACAGAATTAATTGCTCAAACACCTCTTGAAAAAAGAGATGCATCAAAATTACTTGTTTTAGATAAAAAAACTGGTGAGATAGAACATAAAAATTTTTTTGATATTTTATCTTATTTAAAAAAAGGTGATACTTTAGTTTTAAACGATACAAAAGTTTTACCTGCAAGACTACATGGTACGAAAGAAAAGACAAATGCCCATATCGAAATATTAATGTTAAAAGAAATAGATAAAGATGAATGGGAATGTCTAGTAAAACCTGCTAAAAGAGTAAGTGTAGGTGATATTATTTCGTTTGGTGATGGTCTATTAAAAGCAAGATGCACATGTCAAAAAGAAGAAGGCCTTAGACTTTTTAAACTAGAATATAGTGGCATTTTATATGAAGTATTAGATAAACTTGGCGAAATGCCCCTTCCACCATATATTCATGAAAAATTAAAAGATAAAAATCGCTATCAAACCGTTTATGCTAAAAATGAAGGTAGTAGTGCCGCACCAACAGCAGGTTTACATTTTACAAAAGAATTACTTGAAAAAATTAAAGAAAAAGGTGTTGATATTGTTTATGTAACACTTCATGTTGGACTTGGTACATTTAGACCTGTTAATGTTGAAGATGTTACAAAACATAAAATGCATAGTGAATTTTATATGATGAGTAAAGAAGCCGCATCTATTTTAAATAAGGCTAAAGAAAATAAAACAAGGATTATCAGTGTTGGAACAACAACAACAAGAGTTCTTGAAACCATCCAAAAAACATATCACGAATTTAGAGAAACAAGTGGCTGGACAGATATTTTTATATATCCGGGCTATAAATTTGAAGCAATTGATGCTTTAATCACCAATTTTCATCTTCCTAAATCAACTCTTGTTATGTTAGTTAGTGCTTTAGCTGGAAAAGATAATATTATGAGAGCTTATAAAGAAGCTATTGAAAGGGAATATCGCTTTTTTTCCTTTGGCGATAGTATGTTTATAAAATAATGTATAATGATAAGTTAATTAATGATGCTTTAAGTGAATATCTTGAAGACACATTAAATGATAATTTTCTGTTTATTGAAAGCTTAAACGATATTATTTTGAAAAATAAGGTTAATTTAAAGGTACGAAAATATGATGAAAAAATTGATTTAGATTATTCTTTATCACTTGCTTATTCTTTTTTTAAAACGTTAAGTGAGGAATATGCTTCTTATTTTGAAACAAGAGTATATGATGGTACCATATTAGTTAGTGAAGATTGTTTAATGAGTCAGTCTTATTATGATAAAATAGACCAAGCAAGAGTTATTTTACTTAAGCCAACATATACTATCGAAGATACTTTTGTCTTAGTTCATGAAGTTCTTCACGATATGAATTTAAATCCTCAAAAAAATACTTTCCATAGATTGCTTTTTACTGAAACTATTTCTATGTTAGGTGAAAGACTTGCTGAAGATTTTTTAAAGGAAAACCATATATGCATGAAAGATAATTATAAACCCCAAATACATTCTTTAATGTCAGTTTATCAAATGGCTCTTTATAATCGTGTTGATTTAGAACTTATTAAAAAATTTCTTTCGAATGGATATGTTAGCATCCCTGATTTAAAAGAGATACTTGATAGTAGTGGTGAAGACATTTTTTATGATAGTACAGATTGTTTAATAAGTGATTCATGTCCGTCAGTTGATTTTGAACAAAGATATATTATAGGTGAATTATTATCTAACTATATGTATGAACGTATTAAACATCATCCTAAATATTTATGTGAATTATTAGAACTTAACAGTATTATGAATGACTTTTCTTTTGAAGATTTTCTTAAATATTTAGATCTTGATATCGAAGATAATAACTTTTTAACTATGTCTCAGGAAAGTTTAAA
>CANQDH010000006.1 GCA_947591565.1 uncultured Bacilli bacterium
CAATCTTTCGATTGATTTCTATATATCAATGTCCGAAAAGTTCGAACAGATTCGTCATTGGAGCGGGTGACGAGAATCGGACTCGCGTAGTCAGCTTGGAAGGCTGGAATTCTACCATTGAACTACACCCGCATAACTAGTAGGCACTATTAATTATACACTAAATATTATGATTGTCAAGACAATTTATGAAAATTTACTTGTTAAAATAGAAAATAGGTATTATAATTCTATTGGAGGAATTCATATGGACTCAAATTTAAAAAGAAGTATTATTTTAGAACATTTTCAAAATCCTAAAAATAGAGGACTTGTAGAAGATGATACATATATTAGAGTAAATACTAACAATGAAAGTTGTATAGATGAGATATACTTAATGGTAAAAATAGATAATGACATCATCAAAGATATCCGATTTGACGGAGAAGCATGTGCCATCTGTACAAGTGCAACATCAATCATGATTAATACTTTAATAGGTAAAACCGTAAAGGAAGCTAAAGAAATTTATAATAATTATGTCAAAATGTTAAACGAAGAAACATACAATCAAGAATTATTAGAAGAGGCTAACGTTTATGATGATATTTCCAAACAACCTAACCGAAAAAAATGTGCTCTTCTACCATGGTGGGGTATAGAAGAAGCAATAAAATTGAGTAAAAACGAACAATAATCATAGTTTTTCTTTTTCTTTTTTAGTATAATATTAATATGGTGATGCAAATGGAAAATGATAAAGGTTTAACAATAACGAAAATAAAAGAAATATCAAAAATAAAAAAAGAACCTAAATGGATGTTAGATTTTAGACTAAAGTCTTTTCAAAAATTTTGTGAATTATCTAATCCTAACTTTGGACCTGAATTAAAAATCTCCTTTGATGATATTAATTATTACAAAAAAGCATCCGATAAAGTATATAACGATTGGAATAAAGTTCCAGATGAACCTAGAAAAACTTTTTGTAACTTAGGCCTTCCAAATGCAGAAAACAAATATTTAGATGGGTTAGGAGCACAGTATGATAGTGAAGCTATTTACCACAATATGCTTCAAGAATTAGAACAAAAAAACATCATTTTTTGTGATACGGATACAGCTTTAAAAAAATACCCTGATATTTTTAAAGAGTATTTTAATAATTTAGTTAAATATGATGAAAATAAATATACAGCTTTAAATGGTGCTGTATGGAGTGGGGGCTCATTTATATATATACCTAAAAACACAACCTTAGATAGACCACTTCAAAGCTATTTCCGTATCAATACCAAAAATATGGGACAATTTGAGAGAACTATTATTATTGTAGATGAAAATAGTAGTCTTCATTATATGGAAGGTTGTACGGCTCCAACCTATACATCCGATAGTCTTCATGCTGCGGTTGTAGAAATATATGTTAAAAAAAATGCTAAGTGTAGATATACAACTATTCAAAATTGGTCTAATGATGTATATAACTTAGTTACGAAAAGGGCTATCGTTTCCGAAAATGGAACAATGGAGTGGATTGATGGTAATATTGGTTCAAAAATTAATATGAAATATCCTTGCTGCATTTTAAATGGCGAAAAAGCCCATGGCACATGCATATCAATCGCCGTTGCAAGTCATGAACAAATTCAAGATACAGGTGCTAAAATGATTCATCTTGCGCCAAACACAACTAGTGAAATCATAAGCAAATCTATTGCTTCAAATGGTGGTAATGCTAGTTATCGAGGAACCGTTCGCATAAGTAAAAGGGCTACTCATTCAAAAGCCTTTATTAAATGTGATACAATGATTTTAGATGATGGCTCTAAAAGCGATACCATACCTAAAAATGTAGTTGAAAATAAGACATCTTACCTAGAACATGAAGCAACAGTTTCCAAAATAAGTCAAGATAAACTTTTTTATCTAATGTCGAGAGGTATTAATGAAGAAAAAGCCAAAGAACTATTAGTTATGGGCTTTATTGATAAATTTAGAGAAGAGTTACCTGTTGAATATGCCGTTGAATTAAATGCTTTATTAAAAAATTATTTTTAACTTTTTTTGTCTTTTTGACAATATAAATATAACAGTTTTGACATTTTTGTATAACAGAAATGCCTTTTTTGTTTTATTTTGCTATCAGAATACGCCTTTTGCTTATTTGAAACCCTTTTAAATTTAGGATATATTGAATGTGAAAGGAGGAAAGAAGATGCTAAATCAGACTGTTTTAGTAGGAAGATTAGTTAAAGATCCTGAACTACGAGAAACCGATGCAGGAAATAAAGTTACCAATATTACACTAGCTGTACCAAGAAGCTATAAAAATCAAAATGGCGAATATGATACCGATTTTATTTCTTGCGTTTTATGGAAAGGTATTGCCGAAAATACTGCTGCCTATGTGAAACGCGGAGATCTAGTTGGTATTAAAGGACATATACAGTCTAGAAATATCGAGTTATCAGATGATGTCAAAAAGAGTATTGTAGAAGTTGTTGCTGAAAAGGTGATTTTTTTATCAAGCAAAAGAGTAGACGAATAATCTACTCCTTTATTTTTCCTTTTTTTAGATGCTGATTAAAATAAAGATTTTTCATTTCTTCATAAAAGATATCATCAGGCTTTTTATCAAATAAATCAGCAATTTTGATAGCTAAAATATAAGATAATCTTCTTTTGTTATTTTCAATTTGCCAGTAGTAAGTTTTGCTAATATTTAATAAGTTTGCGATATTTTGCATACTAAGATTGTTACTTAAACGACATTTTCTCAACATTTCCATTTTAATCACCAATATAATTGTAAGTTAACTTAAAGTAAAAGTCAATATAAATATTAACAAATAAGTAATTTTCTTTGTAAAGTAAAATGTCAACTTTATTTTCATTTAAAAAAAGAGTTGCTATAATAGAAATGGTGATAGAAAATGACGATAGTAGATATAATTGAAAAGAAAAAACAAAAACAAGCCTTAACGAAAGAAGAAATAAATTTTTTTGTGAAAGGTTTTTTATCTGGTGAAATTAAAGATTATCAGGCTAGTGCTTTACTAATGGCCATTTGTTTAAATGATATGACGGATGAAGAAACGATGGATTTAACTTTTGCTATGCTTGAAAGTGGCGATAAAATTGATTTATCGATGATTAAGGGTACAAAAGTTGATAAGCATTCAACAGGTGGTGTAGGTGATAAAACATCCATTATTTTAGCCCCTCTTGTTGCTAGTACCGGTGTTAGTGTCGCTAAAATGAGTGGAAGAGGTTTAGGACATACTGGTGGAACTATCGATAAATTAGAAGCAATTTCCGGTTTTCAAACATCTTTAACGCAAGAAGAATTTATAAATAATGTTAATGATATTGGCGTTGCTCTTACAGGACAAACAGGCAATATTGCTCCTGCTGATAAAAAATTATATGCCTTAAGAGATGTTACAGGTACAGTTAATTCTATTCCTTTAATCGCATCAAGCATCATGAGTAAAAAACTTGCAAGTGGTGCTGATAAAATTGTTATCGATTTAAAGGTTGGAAATGGGGCTTTAGTAAATAATATCGACGATGCTAGAAGACTTGGACATTTGATGGTTAAAATTGGCAAAAAGTTTTCCAAAGATGTTATCTGTTTTTTAACTAATATGAATGAACCACTTGGACATAATATAGGTAATGGTTTAGAGGTTTTGGAGTGCATCGATGTTTTAAATGGTAAAGGACCTGAAGATTTAAAAAATCTTATCGAGGAACTTGCTAGTACCATGGTTAGTTTAGGTAAAAATATTTCTAAAGAAGAGGCTTTAAAAGAAGTTACTGATAATCTAACTAATGGTAAAGCCTACCAAAAGTTTTTAGAATTTGTTGAAAGACAACATGGTGATATTCATCATATTACTGTATCTGACAAAACTCTTTCCGTTAAAAGTAATAAAGATGGTTTTATTACAGCTATTAATACCCTTAAATTAGGCGAATTGTCTAGGCAGTTAGGGGCTGGCAGATTAAATAAAGAAGATGTTATAGATTATGGCGTAGGTATGGTTTTAAATAAAAAACAAGGCGATTTTGTTATGGAAGGCGAGGAATTAGTTAAGATATACTATAATGAAAAAAGTATTCCTCTTATAGATATTTTAAACTGTTTCCAAATTGAAAATGATTATAAAGAAAAAGAACCTCTTATATATGAAAAAATTATGTAAAATTTTGTCAAGAAAAAGGTTTTTAGTTGAAACACATAATATAAAAGTATATTATTAAAATAGAGGAGTTGATATAGGTGATATATCCGTCAATCGATAAACTTTTAAATAAAGTTGGCTCTAAATATTTACTCGTCAATATCGTATCTAAAAGAGTTGACGAAATGGAAAATACAGGACATTATCAAATGAATGAAAAAGATTATGTTTCAAAGAAAAATATTGGTAAAGCTTTAGAGGAAATTGCGAAAGATATGATTAAATTAAAAAACAATTAGAAAAAATAAATCTGATTGTTTTTTTATTATTTTTTGGTATTTGTGTTATAATACTACATAGGTGGATTTATGCAAGTAGAAGGTTTTAAATGTTTTAATGAAGATTTAACTAACAGGTATGGTAAGAAATTTGAAGTAGGATTTAGTTATCATCTTGATGGTAATATTATTTTTGGAAATAGTGGTAATGGTTATCACATGTGCCAAAATTTTGAAGATACATTAAGATATTTTGATGCTATGAAAAGAATAGTTACGATTTGCGCCGTTGCTGGAAGTGGCACTATTACCGAAGCCTATGATGATTATTATGGCTGGTATAATATGTACGCTGTATCTGATATCGACATTAAACAAAAACTTAGTCGTAATGAAATTATTTCTATGGCTTTATCTTTACCAGAAAATAGAGTTATGAGGTTTTTACAATTATATAAATTATCACCGATAGAACTTATATTATTTAAAGAAACGTTTAGTTCTAGTTACAAAGTTCAGGATTGTATTTCTTACTATCAAGAAAACGATCTTGATACATATATAAAACGAAAGGAGTATAAAAATGGATAAGATAATCATAAAGGGAGCAAGAGAAAACAATTTAAAAAATATAAATATTGAATTACCTAAAAATAAACTTATTGTTATGACAGGTGTAAGTGGTTCTGGTAAAAGTAGTTTAGCCTTTGATACGATTTATGCCGAGGGTCAAAGAAGGTATGTTGAAAGTTTAAGTGCCTATGCGAGACAATTTTTAGGTGGAACTGAGAAGCCAGATGTTGATGTCATTGAAGGACTTTCACCTTCGATATCTATCGATCAAAAAACAACGAATAAAAATCCGAGAAGTACAGTAGGAACTGTAACGGAAATATATGATTATTTAAAACTTTTATATGCTAGAATTGGTATTCCGTATTGTCCTATCCACCATAAACCTATATCTAGTCAGTCTATTGAAGAAATGACGAATCAAATTATGAAACTAGATGAGGGAGTAAAATTAAGAGTTTTAGCGCCTGTTGTACATGGTGCCAAAGGAACCCATAAAGATTTAATTAATTCTTTACTTAAAGATGGATATATAAGAGCACGTATTGATGATAATGAATATGAACTTACAGACAACATTAACCTTGAAAAAAACAAAAAACATAATATTGATGTTATTATTGATCGTCTTATTATGAAAGATAATATTCGTAGTAGATTATATGAATCTATCGAGAGTGCATGTAAACTAGGACAAGGTAAGGTCGTTATTGATGTGATAGGTGGAAATCCTATTATTATGAGTGAGAAATATGCTTGTCCTGACTGTGATTTTTCACTTCCTGAATTAGAACCTCGTATGTTTAGTTTCAATGCCCCTTATGGAGCTTGTCCTGATTGTAAAGGACTTGGTATTAAACTTAAAATAGATGAAGACTTAGTCATTCCTGATAAAACGAAAAGTATTAATGCAGGCGCTATTACAGCCTTAAATTTAGATGACCCAAATAGTATTGTTGCAACACAGATAAATACAGTTGCCAAACATTTTAACATAGATCTTAATAAACCGATTAAAGACTTAAAAAGAGAAGAATTAGATATTATTTTATATGGAACAAATGAAGTCTTAGATTATAATTTCGTATCAAAAAATGGAAATACAAGAAAGACTAGAGATACTTACGAAGGCGTTCTTACGAATTTAGAAAGACGTTATATGGAAACAAAGAGTACATGGATAAGGGACTGGATTGAACAATATATGACTGAACTTCCTTGTGATACTTGTCATGGTTCAAGGCTAGATGATTCTGTTCTTTGCGTCAAAGTTGGTGGCAAAAATATTTATGAAATGACTCTTTTATCTATCAAGGATTTACATACTTTTTTAAGTTCTCTTAAATTATCGAAAGAGGAAGAAGAAATAAGTAAACTCATTTTAAAAGAAATTAATGCACGTCTTGAATTTCTTATAAATGTTGGTTTATCGTATTTAACATTAGCAAGATCAGCCGGTACACTTTCAGGAGGAGAGGCCCAGCGAATTAGACTTGCAACACAAATTGGTTCGCGTTTAACAGGTGTTTTATACGTTTTAGATGAACCATCAATTGGACTTCATCAACGCGATAATCAAAAATTAATTAATTCGCTTTTAGAAATGCGTGATTTAGGTAATACGTTAATCGTTGTTGAACATGATACTGATACGATGAAAGCCTGTGATTATCTAGTTGATATTGGCCCTGGTGCTGGTGAACATGGTGGCCATGTTGTCGCATGCGGAACCCCTGAAGAAGTGATGCAAAATAAAAATAGTTTGACAGGAAAATATTTAACAGGTGAACTTAAAATCGAGGTACCAAAAACAAGACGAAAAGGTAATAAAAAATTCATTGAAATAAAGGGTGCAAGTGAAAATAATTTAAAAAATATCAATGTCAAATTCCCATTAGGTAAATTTATTTGTGTAACGGGTGTAAGTGGTTCTGGTAAAAGTAGTTTAGTAAATGAAATTCTCTATAAATTAGCTCGAAATAGTTTATATAAAACCAAAGAAAGACCAGGTAAATATAAGACCATTAAAGGCCTTGAAAATATTGATAAAGTAGTTGATATTTCGCAGGCACCAATTGGTAGAACACCAAGAAGTAATCCGGCAACTTATGTTGGGGTGTTTGATGATATAAGAGATGTTTTTGCTGAAACGAAAGAGGCTAAAATAAGAGGATACGATAAGAGCCGTTTTTCCTTTAATGTTAAGGGAGGTAGATGTGAGGCTTGCTGGGGCGATGGTGTTAAGAAAATTGAGATGCATTTTTTACCTGATGTATATGTTCCATGTGAAGTATGCGGAGGAACACGTTATAACCGTGAAACCTTAGAAATAAAATATAAAGGTAAAAGTATTTATGACGTCTTAGAAATGCGCGTTGAGGAAGCCTTAGTCTTTTTTGAAAACATCCCTAAAATAAAGAGTAAGTTACAAATGCTTACCGATGTTGGTTTGTCATATGTTAAATTAGGTCAAGGTGCTCCAACTTTATCTGGTGGTGAAGCAGGACGTGTTAAACTTGCTAAAGAATTACAAAAAAAGCCAACTGGTAAAAGTTTATTTATTTTAGATGAACCAACGACGGGATTACATAGTGATGATATCAAAAAACTACTTACTATTTTAGAGAGAATTGTCGATAATGGTGATACCGTTCTTGTTATTGAACATAATTTAGATGTCATCAAAGTTGCTGATTATATTATTGATTTAGGACCTGAAGGTGGCGATGATGGCGGACGTATTGTTGCATGCGGAACACCAGAAGAAGTAAGCGAGGTTAAAGAAAGTTATACAGGTTTATTTTTAAAACCATTATTAGAGGAGGAAAAGAATGGATAAAGTTAGAACACGTTTTGCACCTAGTCCAACCGGATTTATGCATATTGGAAATTTAAGAACCGCTATTTTTTCATATTTGATTGCTAAACATCATGGTGGGGATTTTCTTTTAAGAATTGAAGATACTGACCAAACACGAAAAGTAGATGGGGCCGTGGAATTTATCGAAAATACTTGTAAATTATGTGGTTTAACTTTTGATGAAGGAGCAGGTATTGGTGGTGAGTATGGACCATATTTTCAAAGCGAGAGACTAGATATTTATAAAAAATATGCCTTAGAATTAGTCGAAAAAGGAAAAGCTTATTATTGCTTTTGTACCGAAGACCGTCTTGAAAAATTACGTGAAATTGCCGATAAAAACAAAATACCGTTTATGTATGATGGTAAATGTAAACATTTAACCAAAGAAGAAATCGAAGAAAAATTAAAAAATGGTGAAAAATATGTTATCAGGCAGGCTATGCCTAAGTATGGCGCTAGTATTTATAATGACACTGTTTATGGTAAAATAGAAGTTGAAAACCGCATTTTAGAAGATCAAATATTAATTAAATCAGATGGTTACCCTACATATAATTTTGCCAATGTTGTCGATGATCATTTAATGCATATTACGCACGTTGTAAGAGGTAATGAATATCTAATGTCGACACCAAAATATAATCTTTTATATGAATCTTTTGGTTGGGAAAAACCTACTTATATTCATTTACCCCTTGTTTTAGGTGAAGATGGCCAAAAACTATCTAAAAGAAATGGCGATGCTTCTTTTATGGATTTATATAATGATGGGTTTTTACCTGAAGCTATTGTCAATTATTTAGCCCTTTTAGGATGGGCACCATCTAATAACGAAGAAATTTTTTCTCTAGATGAATTAGTCAAAAATTTTGATGCTAAAAGAATAAGTAAAGCACCCGCTACATATGATATCAAAAAATTAAAATGGATAAATGCCCATTATATTAAACAATTATCACTTGATGATTTACTCAAAATTACTTTACCACATTTAAAACAAGCCTACCATTTAGAAGATAAAACAGATGAATGGATAAGAGAATTAATAGGTTTATATCAAAACCATATTACATATGGCAAAGAAATTGTTGAAGTTACATCTAATTTCTTTAGTGATAAAATAGAATTAGATGAAGAATGTATAGAGTTTATGAAAGATGAAACCATTCCGCAAACCCTAAAAGTTTTTAAAGAAGAAATTCAAAATATAACTGAGTGGACTACCGAAAACATTAGTAATGCGATAAATAATACCAAAGATAAATCTGGCGCTAAAGGAAAAATGCTTTATATGCCAATTAGAATTAAGACAACGGGTATTATGCATGGCCCAGAATTACCTAACACTATTCATTTAATTGGTAAAGAGGAAATTATCAAAAGACTTGAAAAATAAAAGCAAATAGTTGCTTTTTTTCTTTTTATAGCAAGAAAAAAGAAGTTTTTTTCTTTTTTTTATCAAAAAGACTTTTAATTTAAAAAAAAAGATGCTATACTAATAATATGATAAGGGTAGTGCGCAAGCCTGCATTACTTAGAGTAAAGGGGAAGGAAAAAATGAATAGTGAGAATTTAGAAGTTTTAGAACTTGACAAGAAACCTAATTTAACTTTTAATGATAATCAGTTAAATGGTAATGAAATGGCTGATGATTTTTTCGATGATGATTTAGTTAGTTTGGATTTTGATGGCTTAGAAGGCGATAATGATGAATCTTCATCTAGTAATTCCGCAAATGAAAAGATTTTTAAAGTAGATAATAATCCCATAACAGAAACTAGAAAAGAAAATACCGATGAACATCTTAATGAAACTGCCAAAGAAAACACTTCCGCAACGGATACGAATAAAGTCGAAACCAAACCTGCATACAATATTGATGTAGCATCCAATTTTGATGTTTTGTTTGATAGTTTATACAATGATGTTGTAGGTGCTAACAATCTTATAAGTGATTTAATTGAAAAGAAAACTTCATTAAATAAAGATGAACAATTATTAGAAGACTTTAAAAATAAATTTGAAAAAGAAAAAGAAGATTTCCGTAAATTTGCTGATGAACAAAAGAAAGCCATTGAAAACGAAAGAAGCCAAGCTAGTAGTTTCTTAGAAGCTAAAAGAAATCATTTAAAAAGCGAAGAAGCAAGATTCAATGAAGATACCGAATCAAAGAAAAATGAAATTTCATTACTTGAACAATCATTAAAACTAGAACAAGAAAAATTTGAAGCTTATAAAAATAATTTTGAAGAACAAAATAGAATTGAACTTGAAAAAATTAAAACTGAAAGAGAACAATTAACTCGTGATAGAGAACAATTTGAAAATTACAAAAAATTATCTGAGGATGCTATCAAAAATGGTAATAATGATTTACAAACAAGACAAGAACAATTTGCTAAATATAAAGAATTAGAACAAAAGAAACTTGATTTAGAAGAAAAGAATTTATCACAAAGTTGTGCTAGATTTAAAGAACTTGTTTCACAATTTAATTCAGGTTTTGAACAATTACCAAATGAACAGTAGGAGGTTATCTTAATGGAAGAAGAAATGAAAAGGGATGAAAATCAAGAAAATATTGTTGATGCATCAAATGAACAAGATATAAATCAAGATGAAATCATCGAAACAATAGATGATAATATATCTGATAGTAATGAAGTTGTTATAAATGATACTAATAATGACACTGTTGAAAACATTACTATTGAAAATAGAGAAATGGATGCACCTAAGAAAATGATCGATATGAATGATATTTTCCAAGTTGCCAACAATAATGTTAAAGAGGCTACCAACATTTTCCATAAAAATATTGAACTAAAAAAGGAACTTGAAGAAAGAGAATTAACTTTACAAAAATCTATAGAAGAACATGAGACTAAAAAACAGGCTGATTATGATAAATTAAATAGATATAAAGATGAAGTATATCAAAAGTTAAAAGACAAAAAAAATGAAATCGAAACGGAAATTGATAATTTAAAAGAGTCTCAGAAAAAACTAGATGATGCTAAAACAACTTTTGAAGATAAGAAAAAAGAAGAATACAACAAAATAAATGAAGAAAAAGAAAAGAATTTAGCTGAAATAAATGCTAGAAAAGCAGAACTTGATGATATGGAAATGAAATTAAGAAACGAAAGAGAAGTTCTTGATGAAGAAAAAAGACAATTACAACTTGATCGTATTAAATATGATAGCGATAAAAACGAACTTGCATCTAACCTTTCTAAATTTAATGATTTAGTAGCACAATTTACGGTTGGAATTGATAAAATAAGTGAAGGATAGAAATATCCTTTTTTCTTGCTTTAAATTTGTTTATATGCTATGATGAATAAGGTGATGTGTATGCAAATACCAAGTATAAAAGAAGCTCGCGTAAGAACTAAAAAAGAAACAAAGATGGATGTATATAAAATACATGATAATTTTAAAAATATAGGTATAGGAAAAACATATTTTATTAAAACATATGGTTGTCAGATGAATGAACATGATAGTGAAAATATCAAGGCTATGCTAGAAGAGATGTCTTTTAAAGAAAACATGGTGATGGAAAAAGCCGATTTAGTTATTTTAAACACCTGTGCTATTAGAGAAAATGCTCACAACAAAGCCTTTGGTATGTTAGGTAGACTCAAACATTTAAAAGAAGAAAATCCTAAGTTAATAGTTGGTCTTTGTGGTTGTATGGCTCAAGAAGAAAGTGTCATCAAAGAAATTCAAGATAAATACAAATGGGTTGATATTGTTTTTGGTACGCATAATTTAGATAGATTACCTGAAATACTTGTTAATTCTTTTCATAATCCTAAAACGGAAATAGAGGTATATAGTATCGAGGGAAATATTGTTGAAAATATACCTGTTAAAAGAGAAAATCCATATAAAGCATGGGTTAATATTATGTATGGTTGTGATAAATTTTGTACTTATTGTATCGTTCCTTTTACGCGAGGAAAACAAAGAAGCCGAAAACCAGAATTTATTATTAATGAAGTTAAAAAACTTATCAAAGATGGTTTTAAAGAAGTTACACTTTTAGGTCAAAATGTTAATGCTTATGGTAAAGATTTAGATATTAATTACGATATGGCTAATTTACTTAAAGATACGGCTGAAACAGGAATAGAAAGAATCCGTTTTGTAACTAGTCATCCATGGGATTTTAATGATAATATGATTGATGTTATAAGTAAATATCCTAATATTATGCCTTATATTCATTTACCTTTACAAAGTGGATCCAATCGTGTTTTAAAACTTATGGGAAGAAGATATACAAAGGAACAATATCTTGAATTATATCAAAAAATTAAAGCAAAAATACCTAATTGTTCAATTACAACCGATATTATTGTAGGTTTTCCAGGTGAAGCGGAAGAAGATTTTGAAGAAACAATCGACGTTGTAAATAAGTGCCAATTTGATTCTGCTTTTACTTTTATCTTTTCCAAAAGAGAAGGTACACCTGCTGCCTTAATGAAAGATGATGTACCACTTCGTGATAAAGAAAAAAGATTATATCGATTAAATGAATTAATAAATAAGTATTCAAAAGAGAAAAATGATACTTATTTACATAAAATTGTACCTGTTTTAATTGAAGGCAAAAGTGAAAAAGATGAACAATATTTAATGGGTTATACAGATACAATGAAGCTTGTCAATGTAAAAGCTCCTCATGAATATATAGGTAAAATTGTAAATGTTAAAATAACCGATGTTAAAACATGGAGTATGGATGGCGAAATTGTCAAGTAATCGACAAAATGATTGCTAAGAATGCTTTTTTATAATATAATGATAAAGAAAGAGGTGTAAAAATGCGTAAAGCAAAAATATTCATGTTTTCCCTATTAGTTAGTATGGTGGCACTAACTGGTTGTGGTAAGAAAAATAATTTGTCACCAGAAGATACCATAAAAAAAGCTATTTCCAATATGCAAAGTGCTGAAAATTATAAAATGACAGTAAACTTTAATATAACGACGAAATTAGGTAATTCATCTATTGCCATGAATTTTGATTTAGATGGAATCGTTGATGTAAAAAACAAGATAACTAAATATAATATTAAGGCTAGTGCTTTAGGTATAGAATCTGAAACAGAACAATATATAAAAGATGATGGTGATGAAACCATTACTTATAAAAAAGATACCGATGGTAATTGGACCAAACAAGTAAGTAGTGATGCTACAAGTGGTGATATGACAAATAATCTTCCAGCAATTTTAAATAGTGGCAATAACATTAAAGAATTAAAGGCTGATAAAAACAATTATTATTATGAAATTACTGTAGGTGCCGATGCCATTAAAGATATGTTTTCTTTAATGGATGATACAGACCTTGATGATTTAGATAATTTTGATGGTAAGTTTGTTATAAATGTTGGTATTGATAAAAAGTCATATCACTATGCTAGTATCAGTATGGATATGACAGACTTATTAAATTCTGTCTCAAGTGATGCTGAATATACTAAAGTTGCATTTGTTATTAATTTCTCTGATTATAATAAAGCAGGTCAAGTTGAAATACCAGCTGAAGTAATTGAAAATGCAAAGGAAGAATCTGATATTGATGTTTCTACTTATGGCTTTGATGAAGATGATTATGAAGATGTTTTAGTATGTGAAGGTCAAGATAGTGATGATACAGCTTCTTTAAATGCAACAATTTATATTGGTTTTAATGACGGAGTATCTGAAACATCATATGCCGAACTACAATATGATTTTAATAATGAAGATGATGCTACAGAATTTTATAATGAAGCATCAGAAGGTGAATATGATGGTGTCTTTAAATACAATAATACTGTTAGTCTAACTTATACTGAAGATATAGATGCAAGTGAACAAACAAGTTATGAAAGTTGGAAAGCTAATTTAGAGGGCGAAGGATTCGTTTGCGAGTAAAGATAGATTATTCTATCTTTTTTTTGTTTAAAAACTTATGTTTAATGATTTTATGTACACTTTTTGTTATAAATGCATACATTAGATTAGAGGGGGGAAAAGTGTGGCATATAAAGAGATAGTTACCAAAGCAATTGTTGGAAAAGGTAAAAAATATTTTAAAAATAATTATAGTATTGAAACAACAGATACTCCATCAAATGTTCTTGGTTGCTGGGTTATAAACCATAAATTTAAAGGTTATAAATCAGGAGAAAAAATAGGTGTCGATGGTTCTTATGATGTAAATATCTGGTATTCATACGATAATGATAGTAAAACAACGGTTATCAATAAAAAAGTTGATTATAATGATGTTTTCAATGTAAAAAGTAAGGCAAATGCTGATTTAACTGGTGATACGGACATCATTGTAAGAACACTTAAACAACCAACTTGTACCAAAGTTAATATTGGTGAAAATGGTGTTATTAATTTTGATATTGAAAAGGAATTAGGTGTTGAAATAGTTGGAGAAACGATGGTAAAAATAGCCATTGAAGATGATGAAGAACCTTGGGAAGAGGTTGAAGATGAAGTAAATGAAGAAACACTTAAAGAAATTGATCAAGAAGTAGATGAAGACTATATAAAATAAAATGTCAACATAAAATGGTTGACATTTTATTTTTATCATGATAATATATTAGTAATGAATGGAGGGAAATTATGGCAGTTAAAATTAGACTAAGAAGAATGGGTGCTAAACAAAGACCATTTTATCGTATCGTCGTTGCTGATTCAAGAAGTCCAAGAGATGGTCGTTTTATTTCTGAAGTAGGAACATATAATCCACTTACGACACCAGCATCAGTAACACTTGATAAAGATGCTATTAAAGAATGGATTAAAAAAGGTGCACAACCAACTGATACAGTTCGATCTTTACTTAAGAAAAACGGAATTTTAGAAGAAATGCATAAAGAAAAAGCAGGTAAATAATGGAATTAGCAAATTTAACCGAATTTTTAGTTAAAAGTATCTCTAAAAATCCCGATATGGTTTCTGTCAAAGAATTTAAAAATGATGACGAAGACATTATTGAAGTTTTAGTTAGTAAAGATGATATTGCATCTATTATTGGTAAAGGTGGTGTTATGATTAACTCTATTCGAAATATTGTTAATTTAGCATCATATAATAGTGGTAATAAATCAGTTAAAGTAAATATAGATGCATTTTAAAGGACAATCTGTCCTTTTTTCTTGTATAATTAATTAATTTATAATATAATATTATTTAGTGAGGTAAGTTTTATGAATGGTGAGTATAAAATTCCTAATCACGTTGCTATTATTTTAGATGGTAATGGAAGATGGGCTAAGAAGAGAGGTTTAAATAGAAGTTTGGGACATAAGGCCGGCTTTGAAAATTTGAAAAAATTATCTAAATATATTTTTAAAAAAGGTGTCAAAGTTCTAAGTGTCTTTGCTTTTTCAACGGAAAATTTTAAAAGGAGCAAGGAAGAAGTCGATTATTTAATGAAGTTATTTACAAACAATTTTAAACAATTAATAGACCATAATTCCGATGTTAAAATTGTTTTTTCAGGAAGAAAATCGAACCTTTCAAATGAAGTTTTAGCTGCTATGCATGAAGTTGAAGAAGCAACCAAGAATCATAGTACCTACCTTTTTAATATATGCCTAAATTACGGAGGAAGAGCCGATATTATCGATGCCACAAAACAAATTGCTGAAGATTATAAAGAGGGCAAAATAACGCTTGAAGATTTGGATGAAGCCTTTTTTCAAAAGTATTTATATAATGGTATTCCTGATATTGATTTATTAATTAGAACAAGTGGGGAAATACGCATAAGTAATTTTTTACTATATCAAAGTGCTTATGCTGAAATGTATTTTCCAAGTGTTTTCTTCCCTGATTTTGATGAAAAACAATTTGATTTAGCTCTTTTAGAATATACGAAAAGAGATCGTAAATTTGGAGGTATAAAAGATGATTGTAAGAATAATTAGTTCAGTTGTTATGTTAGCCATACTTATTCCTATTTTAATTTGTGGTGGTTTTGTCTTTGATTTAGCTGTTTATTTAATTGCTATAGCGTCTTTAAAAGAATTCTTAGATACGAAAGAAGCCAAAAAAATGTTACCAGCATCTATTAAAATTATTTGTTATATTATGATGCTACTAATACTTTTTAATTCATCATTACTTGAAAATAACTTTTATATTGATTTTCGTATTATTGCCGGTTTATTTTTAGTCTTTTTTATTCCAACTATTCTTTATCATGATAACAACACATATAGTATTAATGATGCCTTTTATTTAATTAGTGGAATTTTCTTTTTAAGTATTGCTTTTTCATCTATTATGGTAATTAGAAATAATAATGTAAGTTACTTTATATATTTAATTTTAATAACGATTATAACCGATACATATGCTTTATTTGGTGGTAAACTTATTGGCAAACACCAAATGCTTAAAAACATATCTCCACATAAAACATGGGAGGGTGCTATTATTGGCACAGGTTTTGCTGTTTTTACGGCATCTATCTTTTTTCATAGTATTGTAAATCCTAATATCGATATGTGGATTGTTGTTATGATAAGCCTATTTTTATCAATTATTTCCCAATTTGGTGATTTATTCTTTTCAGCCATTAAGAGGTATTTTGGAAAGAAAGATTTTTCTAATTTAATTCCAGGACATGGTGGGATTTTAGACAGATTAGATAGTATCATTTTTGTTTCACTTAGTTTTATGTTTATAATGAATATCATATAGAAAGAGGAATTATAATGATTATAACCATTTTATGTTTTTTGCTTATATTAACTGTTATCGTCTCAATACATGAATTTGGACATTTCCTATTTGCTAAAAAGGCTGGTATTTATGTTTATGAATTTTCGATTGGTATGGGGCCACGTCTTTGTAAATTTAAAAGAAAAAATGATGAAACAGAATACTCTATTAGGTTACTTCCTATTGGAGGTTTTGTTCAAATGGCTGGTGAAACTGATGAAGTAGATGAAAAAGTTCCAAAAGAAAAGAATATGCAAAATAAAACATGGATACAAAGGTTCTTGGTTATTATTGCCGGTATTATGTTTAATTTCTTTTTAGCCATCGTTCTTTTATTTGTCGTTGGTTTAGCGACTAATTCTCCGCAATCAACAACTATCACTGAAGAAGTTGAAAAGGATAGTCCTGCATATAAGGCTGGTTTAGTTGATGGTGATAGAATTGTTGCTATAAATAATAAAAAGATTAATAGTGCTGATAGATTACAACTTGAACTTGCTGTTTTAAATGGTAAAACGGCTGAATTTAAAGTTATTGACCAAAATAATAATGAAAAAACTATAACCATAACACCTGAAAAGATTACGGAGGGGAAAACGACTTCTTATAAATATGGTTTTGGGTTGAAAACAAAGACTCATAAAGGAATATGGGAAGCTATTAAATATGCCTTTATGAAGTTTGGAAGTTTAATTGTACAGATGTTTTTAACTATTTGGTATTTAATTACAGGTAAGGTTGGTTTATCAAATTTATCTGGACCTGTTGGTATTTATTCAGTAGTTGAACAGTCAGCAAAACTAGGTTTTATTAATGTTATATATTTAACAGGATATTTATCACTTAATATAGGGGTTATGAATTTACTTCCTATACCTGCTTTAGATGGTGGTAGATTGTTATTCTTAATTATTGAAAAAATAAAGGGTACACCTTTAAATCCAAAATATGAAAATCTTATTAATAATATTGGATTCCTTTTATTAATGCTTTTAATTGTTTTTGTATCATATAATGATAT
>CANQDH010000007.1 GCA_947591565.1 uncultured Bacilli bacterium
GTATAACTTATTTTCTTTGCGAATTCTTTGCAAAAACAAATCTATTTTCTCATTATCCAAGAAGATTTTGTTAGTGAGCCTTCATTTTCTATTTTGTCTTCTTTTTTTAATTATGAAATAATATATCTAACTCTATTATTCTTATTTTTTTCGCTCATATTTGCTGGCAATTTTGGACAAATCAAATTATTAATTTCTTCTCTTGTTGCTTTTCCAAATTTTATTCCATTCATTAGCACATTTAGGTATATAATATTTTTTACTTTAATCTTTTTTATCAATAGAAAGATAAGGATATATACTATCTCTACCCTTAAAATAATTCATAAAAAGATTTATTTTTTCTTCATCAGTAAAATTTGTTTTAGATTGATTAACATAATTACTAAGCAGCTTCTTTAAATCATTTATCTCATTAATTAATTTCCTTGCTTCAAGAGTTTTTTTATTTATGACTTCAATTATCTCATTTCTTTGCATATTACACCCCTTTAAAAGTAATAAAGTTACTATATTATGCAATATTTTTAATTTTTTTCATAGTTTTAAAAGGATTTTGCATATTTTTCCAAGTATATATATAATAGGAGGTGATAATTAATGCAAATATTAAGTGATAAAGATCTTTTTAATATTAATGGTGGTTCATCAATAATAGTTTGTACGTATTATGGCTTAATTAAAATTATTAAATGGATTTCTAAATTTATAAGATTTTAAAAAAAACAGAAATTAATTTTTCTGCTTTTTTGTTATTGTAATAATATATCCAATAATACATATCGTGAATAATATATGCCAATAATCACTATAATTAAACAAATTATCGCTCAATGCATATAAATTATGAAAAAAGTGTAAAAGAATAGGGTAAACTAAATTATTTGTTTTACAAAATAAATAATGCCATATCAAACTTATTTCTAACAAAATTATAATGCCATCAATATTATAAAAATGTATTAAGGAAAAGACTAAAGATGTTATTAAAATAGAAATATAAATATTCAGTTTTTTATTTAATTTTTTATATAATCCAAACCTAAATATTATTTCTTCAAATATTGGTGCAAAAATACAAGATACTACAAACTGAGTTATTATTTCAAAAATATTTAAAGGAACTTGTATGTCAGTAGATGGTATGTTCAAAAATATAACTAACTGTTCCAATAATATTCTAACAATAAATGATAAAAATAAATATTTTAATAATAAAGTAATATCTATTTTGTTAATATTTAAGTATTCTTTTATTTCAATCTTATCTTTTTTCTTTAAGTCGCTTATGACCGCAAATCCAATTAAAGTAACTATCACGATATATAATAATCTAGAAAAAATAAAATTATTTATAATTTGATCTAACATTGTATCACCTATCTTCATACTAATTATATCATTTTAAAGAATATTTAAAAACTATTACAACTATTTATAATGTCCTAAACTCAAAATTTATTATTTTTAAATTTAATTTTTTTTACTTTTGGTAAAAGACTTTTTATCTTTATATTTATAATTCCCTTTATTTTTTAGCAAAATATACAATTTAAATTCATCATTTATATATAAACATCTTAAAACCCTTATTAATTTAAATCATATAAAAGTTAAGCATATTATCCTGCATTTATATGATTAAATTAAACTTTAAAAGCACATATTTCTATGTACTTTTCTGGCATATCTTTATTCTTTAATTATTTTTGACTATTTTTTAAAGCAAATATCATTTATCGCCTTAATAATTCTTTCTTTATTATTTTCTTGATAAGCAACTTTATTATTACATATTAATAAATTTTTTATCATATCTAATTCTGCTACACTGACATTTTGCAACTTATTTAATCTTTTTTTAGTAACAACGTTATGTGATATACAATTATAATAATCCTCTTTTGTATAACAAATAAATTCTATATTCTTATCATACTTTTCTTTTAACTTATTTGCAATTAATAAACCTTCTGGATCAAAATCACCATTATAATATAATTTATTGCCACTTTCAGCCAACTTATCTAACAATAAATAAACACTTAAATTTATAAATCCACTTGTAATAATAACACTTATATTTAATCCATTAGCCATAATCTCTGATAAAATTGAAGGATTTTCGAAAATAAAAACTTTCTTATTAATACCACTAAAACATTTGATATTCATTATATTTTGCATATTTAAAATTAAAGATTCCCTATTTTTAGAAAAACTATTTATATACTCTTTATCAGTAAGTAAATTATAAGTAATAACAAAATTAGAAAAATTATCTATCTCTATATTATATTTATCTAACAATCTAATTTTAGAATCCCTATCAAGGGGACAAACACTGTTATCGACGTACGCAAGGGCATGAAAAAATAAAATACTATGTGCACTATCTAAGTCAATATAATGAGGATCTTGTGTATATTTTGCGGCATAAATAGATAATGGAACTTTTTTAGAAGGTAAATTATTAATTAACAACTGAATATTAACTATTTCTTTTCTTAAATTAGTTTTATTTTGTAAATATCTCTTATGTATCAGCTTATAAGTTTCATTTTTACATGATATAGTATCCTTTAACCATTTACTTCCTAATTGATTATCAAGTGTTAATGAAACATAAAATTTTGATTCTTCACTTTCTTTTTTTGACTTAATATCCCTATTACTGACTAATTCAATATTAAAATATTCCTGCACTAAAATATTGATATCAAAATCATAATACTTTGAATTTGACATTATATCTAAAAATTGTTTTACCTTTATTTCTATAGTGTCTCCGGCAATTAAAGATTTACCTAAAAATCTAGATAATGTGATTACTTCTTCTTCTGTTAAATTGTTAATTTTAATAATTCCACTAAATTTACCCAAGGATTTATACTTTTGTAATAATCCTTCCATCAATCTTGTAAACCCTTTATTATTTTTAAAATATTCAGTATAACTATGCATTTTCTAATTCCTTATTATATTCTCTTCTATCATTAATAATCTCTTTATATTGACCATTCCAACGATACCTTTCAACACTTACAACAGAAGAATTATTTGGTCTAATCAAGTTACAGATAGATAAATCATTTACAGTATCATAATCTCCCCAAAGCGCCTGCGAATTAATAATAAAATCAAGATTTAAGAATCTTAAAATTCCAAACATTTCTCTAATATTATCTTCATCAACACCAGCAAAAGCCTCATCAAGGGCTATTAAACGTAAAGAATCTTCTCTAGCAGAATTAAGTTTAGCAAAAACACTTGCAAAAAGAGGTATATACATACTTTTAGCTCTCTCCCCACCACTTAATTTAGCAAATATTTTATTTGTTAACTCTTTAAAATCTTCACCTTTTCTTTGGTATAATAATTGGAAAGTAAACCATGAACGATAATCTAAAACCTCTTCTATTATTTTAGAAAAAGGGGTATAAGAATCTGAATATAATTCCTCAGCTCTTCGAATTTTACTTCGAAAATGATTTGTTAAATTTTCCTTATCCTCATCTTTAAGCATCGTTGGATCCATCTTTAATATCCTAACTAATTCTTTAGTATCTATCTCACTTTCAGTAGTAGCAGATATACTTTTCCAAACCAATTTAAAACTTAACGCACTATTTTCTTGCATTTCTTTCATAATATTATTAATTTTATTAACCCATTCATTAGATGAATTAATACGATTTCTGATTTTTTCTCCTACTGTATTTAATAAAATATCTTCAAACAAATGTCTATCTTGAGTACTTATTAAATCCTTATTATCGAGAATATCACTTTCTAATTTTTTTGATAAAGCAATAACATTTAATTTTATTCCTTGATAACTTGCTGTAACATCTATACGACTATTTTCATTATAAATTTTTTGATATTTTTCATTTTCAACTTCATAATCGTTAAATATATTAATTGTTTTTAGTGAATAATCATTTAATTCCAAAGAATAACGATTAAATGATTCAAAGAAATTTCTTTCAACATCATTTAAATTTTTATCTTTATAATTATTACTAATGACTTTTTTGGCCATTTCAATCGAATTGGTTAGTTGTTCCTCATAAACATATCCCAATTTATATTCTCTTAAAAATATTTCTTCATAAATAATTAATTCTTTTGATACACTTTCTTTATCATTTAATAAATTAGAATATTCTTCTTCTTTATATTTAACATCTTGATTTAGCATTGCAGTATCTTTAATTAAATTATCTTTTTCTACGCTTAAATTTCTTAAATTTTCTTCTACTTTTAATAGCATTTCTTTTTGCTCTTTAAACTCTTTAGTTTCTAGTAGTCCATTTATAGTATCACGATTTGATTTGTTAATTTCTAACTCTTTCGTTTTTTCATTACGATCTGCTATACGATAAGATATATTATCTTCAATATCACTAAATCGTTCAAGATAATTTTGCTTAATTTCTACTTTACTTAAATAACTATTTTTTAAATTATTATACTTTTGTAACTCATCTTTAAAACTATTTAAAATATTTAAAGCCTCTTTATATGACTCTTTATTTAAAGGTACATTTAAACCATTTTTACTATTTAAAATTTTCTCTTTTAATTTATTTAATTCATTTGTAAAAACATTTAATTTTTCTACTAACTCTTTTTGTTTAGTTTCATTCCAACCTAAAGATTTTCGTATTTCACTAATTTTATCTTCTATATTCATTATAAATTGATTATTTGGTAAATTACTCATTTCTGATTCAATGATACTAATTTTATTATCATTATTATTAATCGCATTTTGTATTATTTTAAGTTCATTAGTTAATACTTCGATATTATTATTTAGCTCCTTTAATTTCTTCTCTTTTAGTTCTAACCTCTTTAAATAACCAATAAAGTTTTGCTTATAATTTTTATCTGCCTGTGAATTTAAAATGTCTATTTTAGCTATACCTGTTGGTGTTACTGCAATAGGATCATTAGAATCTGTGCTGATAGATTCTAAAATTTCTTTTATATAGTCTTCTTTAATCACATTATCTTGTACTTTAATATTAAAATATTTTAATAAATTGTTTGCTTTCTTTGATGACTTTGTTAAATATATTAATTGTATTTTAAGTTGATTTACTTTTGGTATATCTTCCTGTTTAATAATTTTTGCATTTAAAATTCCTAAATCTAAAAGTTCTGCTTCTAAATTGTTTTTTAATTCTTCATCTACATTATCTTTAAATTCAATAACTTTATAAAGTGGTACACTTGCTATATTGTTGTTTTTTAATATTTCGTCTGCTTCAGCATTTAATGAAGGTATTTCTATATCATCTTGTGTTTTTAACTTTTTATATTCATCTTCTAATTGTATTAAATCTTTTCTTTTTAAATCACTTTTATTAGCAAGAGTTAAATTATCCATTTTAATTTTATTTATTAAGTCAAATGCACATCCATTATATAATGATTTCGCTTGGATAAAATTTTCTTGAGAATAATTATTCATCAAATCAAATATTGTTTTCTTATCATTATCTTCTATTTTTAATTCTTTATTATTACTAAGTTTATTTATAAAATCTTCTTCCCAAGTCATAATACTTTCTTTTAGATTTTCTAAAGATTTTTCTAAATCATCACTTAATTGTTTATGTTCATGGCTCAATTTTTCATAATCTATCTTCGTCGATTCACTATCATTTAAAATTTTTTCTTCTTTTATAAATAGTTCTAGCACGACATTTAAACGATTTTGATAGTTCTTTAAGGCCATAGATAAGTTTTCAAAATCAGCATTATTTTCATCTATATTTAACTCGTAGTTTTTAAATTCATCAAAATAAATATCACTTGCTAAATCTTTTAAATCGATAATAGTTGTAGTAAGATTTTCTTTTAATTTGAAAATTTCATTTTCAATATTTTTAATATTTTTATTTAAGTTTACTTTTTCTTCTTCATCACTTTGGATCAATTCTTTTAATTCATCTATTTTTTTATTTAAAGTTTTAATATTATCATTGATTGTTGCAAGAGATTCTATTTTTTGTTTTAAATCACTATTATCTAATTCTTTTTTTGTATTATTATTTACTTCAATTTCTTGAATTACTTCATTTAATCTTTGATTTTTATTAGATAATTCATCTTTCTTATTTGTTATTATAGTTTCTATGTTTGTAATTTTTTTATTTATATCTTTATACTCATCATCTTTAATTTTATAATTTTTAGCTTTTATAGATAAACATAATTCATTATAATTTCTATACACTTTAAGAAAGTCTTTTAAAGCTTTACTGTTTTTTTCTATTACTTCTATTTGCTCTTTGGTTTTGTTCATTTGCTCTATTGCTTCAGATAAAGGACGTAAATCTTCTTCCGTAAGTGGTTGTAACACTTTATTTAATACATCTATTAAATCAGTAGTTTTATAATCCTTAGATAATTTATTACTTCTAAGTTGCAACAAAAGTTTAATAAATTCATCATACATATCTAAGTTAGGAAATCCAAATAGTAATCGATTAACCATGGCTTTATAATCTTTAGTATTATCAACAAATTCATTAATAGTCCCTAATCTTGATTTGAGTTCGTTTTTGGAAAGAGGTATTTTATTTAAACTATCTTTATATAAATAAAAATCTTTTCCTATTCTCATTCCATCTTTTAAACAAAAACCCCAAGATTCGACTGGTTTTCCTTTACGTCCACGAAATCCCAATCCAATAGTTATATATTTATTTTGTTCTTCATTATAAGTTTCCATATAAAGATAAGCAGTTGATTCTTCTTTTTGAGTTGATTCAACATCACCTATAATATAATTTTCTATTTTTCTTTCCTTAGAACCAAATGGATCTAGTCTTTCAGGTGATTTATTGCCGTCTAATATTAAAGGTATAAAAGATTGCATTGTTACTGATTTACCAGATCCATTAGATCCTCTTAAAATCAAATTTCCACCATAAAAGTCAAATTCTTCTTCATCATAAAGCCAAAAGTTTAAAAGTCCTATTTTTGTTACTTTATATCTATTCATAAATTACCTCCAAACAAATCTAACTGCTCTTTATTATCTTTAGGTATATATCCAATAATTTTCGATACCATTGGATAAATTTTATATCCTAAATCATCATTTTTAATAAAATCATATTCTTTCATATAATTTATAATTTCGCTAAAAAAACTTTCTTTAGGCATCTCCTTATAGTTCTTACTAAAATATTCTAGGTTGTCATTTCTAACATCATTTATTATTTGAAATAATTCTTCTTTAGTTATAGAAAATGTTTCGTTACTATTTAAAACCATTTTACCAGAATTAACATAATCTAAAATACTATTGTTGACCATTAATACTATATCTGAGATAGCTTTATTATTAGGAAAGTCATATTTAGCCTTACTATCAACAGGATACATCAGTAGGGCCATATTTTTGGTAAGCTCTAATTCACCTTCAACATACTTACTTAATTCATTACTAATTGGTCCACGAAATTTTCTTAAATAATCTAATTCATATTCATTTAAATCTTCACTGTATGTAACTAGTGAATACAATAAATGTCTATAAATTCGGTACCTTCTAACATCACCTATATTTTCATTTTGATTTGCAAATTCATCGTTAATAAAATCATTTAAAGTTGTATATTCTAGAATATTGCCTTTAAATTCTCTAACATAATAATTAGATAGACCAGTTGTTTCATAAAGTGCTTCTGCATTTGTATTTTCAGTAAACAATAGGCGCTCCTCAACAACCTTAATAATACCTAAATTTTTTAAATGATTAATCACGTTAACTAAGCACTTACGATGGTGAAATAGATTCCAATCAGGTTGATTATCTAATTCTAAAGTGGCTGCAATATTTTTAACATAATCTATTAATGATGATAAAATAAATTGTTCTAACTTTGGTTTATCTTCTAAAAATAATAGAATAATAAATAAAATTACATATTCTAAAGGATCAGTAAAATCATTAATTCCCATATAACTTTTTGGTGCTGAGGGTATTTTTTCTAATTTTATAAAGCGATCATTTATAAGAAGTCTACTACCTAATTTAGTTTGTATAAAATTCTTATAATAATCTAAATTATTTTTTATCTCAAAATATAGGCTTGGATCCTGCTCTTTAATACACCAAAAATTATCTAATAGATATTCTAATTCTTTTGTATGTACATCCATTATAAATCACCTTCAAACTCTATTGTTAAACTATTCATATAGAAAACACCATCTGGAGAAGAAATTTTACACTTGCCTTCGTTTTTATAAATATTGTAGCTAAGTCCAAACTCAGTTTCTTTTTTTAATGCGGACGATGATAATAAATTTTGAATATATCTTCTTTCAACCTGTGATAAATTCATTTCCCCATCTAAGACTATTTTTTTGTTTTTTATAAGTTTTTTTAGTATATTTCGATTTTCCTCTTGCTTTTTTCTATACTCATCTAAAATTTTTTGTTTTTCTGTAGATTTATCTTTGATGGGACTTATGTTTACTTTTTCCTTTTTAGCTTTCGTGCGAGAGTATAAAGCAATTTCAATCGGAGGAACGTTATATGTTTCAACAATAGTATCCGTATTTATGTTTGAACTACCAATAAAATGTCTAACACTAGATATTCCCAAAATAGTTGCAGCATATTTATGAGCATCTTCTATATTATTTAACTTGTCAAAAAACTTACATAAATATTTATATTCTTCTCTTCTATTAGTCATGTTGCCATGAAGTTCTATTAAGGAATTAGCATATTTAGTAATTTTGGCAATGATATTATTAGTAGTATCCATAAGTTTATCGCCCTCACTAATAGAATGTTCGTTGCCTGTAAACCACCTAAAAATACTTGTTATTTTTCCTAAATTAATTTCTTTAAAACGTTCAAAATTAAAATTTTGATTAAGCATAGGATTATTTTTATAAAATTCCGTTAATTTACTTAAAAACACTTCAATTTGATTAGTACTAATTTTACCAATAACATTTCTAATTTGATAAATATTATTTTGATAACCTTTGATAAAATCTTTTAAATATTTGATGATTTCTGATTTAAATTGTAAAAATAAATCGCTTTGTAATAACTCTTCTGATTTTGGTTCATTAAATTTTTTAAGAAAATCTTGGTAATTTTCATTAAGTTTTGTAAAATCATCTCCTAAATCATTCCATACTTCATTAATATCTTCAAGGCTTAAAACATCAATGTTTTCTAATTTAGATATTGTTATTCTTAAACGGTCAAACAATTTAGGTTCAAGTGATGCTGTTTTAATTTCCATCTCTTCTAATGAAATCATTAATCTTTCAATTTCAGTAGCATATTCCGTTAGTTGATATCTAAATTTTTTGTTTTTAAATTCTTCAATAGAATTCGCATTCTTTGTATCTTGCATTTTTGATAAACTATACCACTCAGTTAACATTTCTAAATCTCTTTCACATTCTTCAAGTGTATAATCGTTAAATAATTTATTATCTTTTAGTTCTTTATATATATCCTCTTTATATAGCCAGTATTCTAGTTTTTCATAGTGCATATAAAAAATTCTCATAATAGGTCTATAACGCCATGAATTTTCTGTATTAAGATACTTAGTTTCAAAAATTTGCTTTGTTAATTTCTCATAAACTTCCATAAATTACCTCTTTTCCTAGTATGATAACATATTTATCCTAAAATTAAAAGACAATAATAAAAGGTACTTTAATAAGTACCCAGTATTACCAATATTTATCTATATTATCATTTATAGATTTATATATCTTTGCATCTATCATCATGTTTTTCATACATTTATAAAACTTTACTTGGTACACACTCGTTAATCTATGATATATATACATTTTCTAAAAATAGTTCTTTAATATTCCCGTTTACGTTTTTATCATATCTTACTTAAGACAATACTTTAATTGTTATTTAAAATCAAATCCTTTAATTTATTAATTTGTCTATTTAATAAAAGGCATAATCTTTCTATTCTTCGATCACTTATTTTAGTTAAGTTTTGATATTGATGTAATAAGGTATTAAACCATTCAACTATACCATCTAATTTACTTATATCTATTCTTTTTAAATTTTTGACCATTTTTATGATTTCATCGAAAAGTTTTACTTCATAGAATAATCTTCCACTACCCAAAATATGTACTTCTTCTTCATCATAGTATTCAATATTTAAACTTTGTCCATTATCAAATATGGGAGCAACATCTAACCATTCTAAAGTACTCACATCTCTTATAATTCCAAAGTTATTTAGGTGTCTATCTTCATTCATGATTATATAATCTAAAATATACATATTTTCGACTTTTTCACGGGCATTTTCTATATTATGATCTTCTAATTTTTTTATGTATGCTTCATAATCTTCTAAATTATCATGGCGTTTCATATCGTTTATAATCTGATTACAAGATACAAATTCAGTATCTTTAGTTATAAAACAAGGACATTTAGATACGACTGTATCCGTATATATATCTACCATATACTCGACATGATTAAAACCTAATCTTTTACATATTTCACTAGTTAAAGCCTCATTAAATGGTTGTAAAAATTCATTTTTATACCCACCTTTTAATAAATATCTTGTTCCATTTTCGATAATCCAAGCTTTTTTAAGCATTCCATCGGTGGTATTATTAGGTGTTTTTAGAGATGCTTCTTTTGTTATCAATTTGTTATTAGTTGATAGAGATGCTTCCATAAACTCAGCATAATCAAAGTCGTTATCAAAAAAATTAATATCATCATATGAAATATTACTACCTTCTGGTTTCAACCAATATTGATCTGATAAAGATAAACCAAAGGCTTTATTTAAAAGTTCATAAGGTGCAGTTATATTTAATCTATGTAATAACAAATCTAATTTATCACGCCATGATGGAATTCCTCTTCCTTTAAACCATTCACTTAAATTAGTCCTAAAAAGATTATTATCAATATCATTTTCAATATAAAAACTGTTTAAAATATATGGGGCGTAATGAATATTCTTAATTTCATATATTTTCGTAAAGACGCCCGTTGCCGTATCATATTCGGCTATCAAGATGTCTACATTTTTATTCATAAGTATGCATTTCATGGAAATCACCTCATTTGTATGTATTTATATTATATCATGTATAATACTGATTAGTAAATTGATTATGTAATGGTAACCTTAAAGTGGACAACGAAGGGTAAATGTAGCCAATAAATTAATTTATATATTTTAATTATAAAAATATTAAAAAAGGTTACATATTTCCTTGAAATTTTTATAAATATCTTTTATTATATATATGTGTTATATTTAAACACTAAAAAATAATTAAAAATGATATTTATACTTACTTATGAATTCCAGGAAAAATATATTTTTGATTGTATAATATTAAAAAGGAGGAAAATATGTTAGAACTTAAAAATATTAAAAGACACTATAAAACAGGCGATTTTGTTCAACAAGCATTAAAAGGCATCAATTTAAGTTTTCGTAAAAATGAATTTGTTGCCATACTAGGTCCAAGTGGTTCTGGTAAAACAACACTATTAAATATTATTGGAGGTCTTGATAGATATAGTAGTGGTGATTTGATAATCAACGGAAAATCTACCAAAAAATTCTCTAATATAGAATGGGATGCTTACCGAAATAATTGTATTGGTTTTATTTTCCAAAGTTATAATTTAATCGGTCATATATCTATCCTTCAAAATGTTGAAATGGGAATGACTTTAAGTGGTATATCAGCATCTAAAAGAAGAAAAAAAGCTTTAGCCGTTCTAGAAAAAGTAGGTCTTAAAAATCATGCCCATAAAAAACCAAATCAATTATCTGGTGGCCAAATGCAAAGAGTTGCGATCGCACGTGCACTTGCGAATGACCCAGATATTATCTTAGCGGATGAACCAACAGGTGCTCTAGATACCAAAACAAGTATTCAAATTATGGACCTCATTAAAGAAATCGCAAAAGATAAATTAGTTATTATGGTTACCCACAATCCAGACCTTGCTAAAACATACGCTAATAGAATTGTCGAATTTAAAGATGGCGAATTAATAAGTGATTCAAATCCTGTTGAAAATGAAAAAACAACTAAAAAATTCTCTATTAAAAAAACATCAATGAGTTTTCTTACCGCTTTAAAACTATCTTTTAATAACATTAAAACGAAAAAAGGCAGAACAATTATTACATCACTAGCAAGTTCGATTGGTATTATAGGTATTGCCTTAATACTTGCTCTTTCAAATGGATTTAAAATTCAAATTGACAAATTTGAAAAAGATACCTTATCACAAATGCCTATTATTATTTCACCACAAGTTGTTATTTCGGATGAAAAAACACAAAGTGAAATTATGGACACACTTATGAGCAATGAAAACGCCTATACAGATAAAAAAGAAATTTATCCACTTATATCGGTTCAAGATTTAGTTCACAATAATAAAATCAGTTTGGACTATACTAATTATATTGAACAAATTGATTCTAATTTAATTGGTGGTATTGCTTATAATAGATCAACCAATATGAATCTTCTTTATAAAAATAACGATAAAATTAGTTTAATTTCATCTCTTAATATTATGAGCCCTCTACCTGAAGACTTACATGGTAATTGGGGCGATGTCATTAATGATAATTTTGAACTAATTTATGGTCATATGTCAACAGAAGCAAATGAATTAGTTCTTTTAGTAGATACGAAAAATAGAGTTAATTCCGAAATATTAAAACTACTCGGGTATAATCAAGAAAAAGCTATTCCGTTTGATGAAATACTAGGTAAAGAATTTAAAGTAATTTTAAATAATGAACTTTATACCAAATATGGTGATAATTTTATCATGAATATGAATTACGACCAATTATATGATAATGAAAACAATATTACCCTAAAAATAACAGGTATTATTAGAGGAAAACAGGGAAGCAAATTTGCAGAACTTAGCGGAAGTGGTTTTTGTTACAAAGAGGCTTTAATGGATTTAATTATGGAAAAAAATAGTAATTCTGACATTGTAAAAGCCCAAACCGATGCTGATTATAATGTTTTAACAAAAGCCAAATTTGATCTAACAACAAGTGAAGGAATAGATGCTAAAAATACGATTCTTACATATTTAGGTGCAACAAGCGCTCCAATGGTTATTCAAATCTATCCTAAAGACTTTAACTCTAAAGATGAACTTACGAAAGTTTTAGATGCATATAATGATGGAAAACAAGAAAGTGATAAAATTATTTACACTGATTATGCCGAAACCATCACATCTTTATCTGGTAATATTATGGATGCTATCACAGTTGTCCTTATCGCCTTTTCAGCTATATCTTTAATTGTATCATCTATTATGATTGGTATAATTATGTACATAAGTGTTCTTGAACGTACTAAAGAAATTGGTATCTTAAGAGCCTTAGGTGCTAGAAAGAAAGATATTACGAGAGTATTTAATGCTGAAACCTTTATTATTGGCTTATTCTCTGGTTTATTAGGAATTGGTATTGCCCTTATTTTATGCATACCTGCTAATGCCATTATTGAAAACTTAACACAATTACCAAATGTTGCTCAACTTAATCCCGTACATGCCATTGTTCTTATTAGCATCAGTTTAATTTTAACCTTAATTGGTGGTTATATACCTGCCAAACTTGCATCTAAAAAGAATCCTGTTGAGGCACTTAGAACAGAATAGTACTAAACTATTCTTTTTTCTTGATTTTTTTGAGATATTAGTTATATAATTATATAAAGGAGGAGAAAATGAGTCAATTTATTGAAATTATTACTAAACCCGTAACAGCTATAGAAAACAAATTCGGTAAGAGCTGGAAAAAAATCTTAATTTGTTTAGGCATCATTGTTGGTATCTTATTAGTTAGCGATCTAATTTCATCAATGTATGCAACTTTATTACAAAGTAAAGCAATGTCTTGGACTGGAAAGATGGATTTCAATGTCCTAAAAGATTTTAATTATTTCAAACATATTTTTACATTCTTACTTAGACAAATAATTTTCTTTGGTAGTGTTTTTGCAGGTATCTTTATCTATTGCTACATAACTAAGAAAGAATTTAAACTAGTTGATGTTTTAACACTTATCGTTGTAGCATATACAGCTAACTATTTATTACAAGCTGCCTTAAATATTATTTTCATGTTTGGATTTATGGATGTTAAATTCTTAAATGCTCTTAATACAGCTTTACATACCGTAGCACAATATTATTCCCTAGCTTTAATCTTATTTGGTATTCAAAAATTATATGGTTTTGAATTTAATAATAAGGGAATAATTAATCTAGTTATTATGCTTGCTGTTATATACGTTATTTATTATGTTTTGTGTTTAGTAATATAAAAGAAACAAGAGGTCATCTCTTGTTTTTTTATTTAAAATTAAATTCTATTTTATTATCTTTTAAAATGAGTGAAGCATCAAATAATTTACCTTTTTGCGATGTAAAACCTTTTATTTTAGAAGTTCGGCCTTTTTCTAATAACATTTTCGCATTTTCTTTCGATATAACTCTCTTGCAAATAATACCATTTATTTTAAATAAACAGCCATCTTTATATCCTGTACAATTATATCCATATCTTGATTTTAAAACATCTTTATGACATATTGGACATTTGCCAATATAATCTCCGTAAAAACCATTATCAACATCTTCTTCAATAGAACACTTCTTTTTGGTAAACACATCAGCTATTTCTTTTTTAGCAAGATTAACAGCATCATCTATTTGTATTTCATTATGAAAGACTTTTTTTAAGGCTTTACCCATCTCACTTGTTTTATATTTATCCATATTTATTTGCATTTGTTTTAAAGAATTTATTAAGAATTCACCACTTGGAAGAATCGTATAAACATCCTTTTTTAAATCGATATAATTACTTTTCCTAGCATTATCGATAATACCTGTCCTTGTTGCTTCAGTTCCAAGTTCTAATCCTTCAAAAATAGCCTTATAATCTTCAGTATCATCATCTTCATCTTCATTTATTTTGGCCTTATCTTCTTTAAAAGGATTTTTTAAATAATTATTTAGTGTTTCAATTGTATAATGTTTAGGTGGTGTTGTTTTCTTTTCAACAGGTTTAAAACAAATATTTATTTTATCGCCCTTATTTACATTTGGAAGAATCTTATCTTTCGTAGTATAATCATCATATTCTGTCCATCCTTTTTCAAGAATAACTGTTCCTTTTAAAGAAAATTCCTCAGCATCTCCTAATTTAATTTTTATTTCGGTTTTTTCTGTTAAACAATCTTTATTACAAAAAACAGCCACAAATCGTTTAAAAACAGCCTTATATACGGTTTTTTCATCTTCAGATAAACTAGATAATTTAGGTATTTTATATGTAGGTGTTAAAGCAGAGTGAGATTCTATTTTCGTATCGTCAAAAATCGTTTTTTTATCTTTAAAAGTAACAGGATATTTCATATCTACTAAATTATTAATAATTTTTTTGATTTTATCTTTTTCATTAGTCGCTAAATATTCAGAATTCGTACGAGGATATGTTAAGTATCCTTTTTCATATAATCCTTGTATGATATTTAAAGATTTATCCATAGACATTTTATATTTTTTTCCTAAATAATTTTGTAATTTCGATAGAGAATAGAGTTTACCAGGATCTAAAACATCCTTTTTTACTTTTTTACTTGTAATAACAGCTTCTAAATTATTATATTTTTGACATAATTCCTTAGCTTTATCTAAGTCTTTTTTATCAAATTTTTCTTTACTTGTTAATTCTATTTCTTCATCATTTGTTTTTTCTTTACTGACAATACCATAATATATATCAGGTACAAAATTTTTAATTTGCATATCTCTATCATATATAGCCTTTACAATAGGAATAATAACGCGCCCAACTCTTAGTAACATGCCTGTTTTTAAGGTTGCATATCTTGTTAAATTGACACCATATAGCCAGTCAATATAAGTTCTAGCAAAACCCTCATTGGCAAGATTGTCATATTCCTTTTCATTTTTCATGTTATCTAAAGCTTCTCTTACGGTTTCAGGTGTTTGATCGGGAAGCCAAAGTCTTACGAATTCTTTATCACTTTCTAAAGCATTCATAACACAAAGTCTTACAATGATTTCTCCTTCACGGTCAGCATCTCCAGCATTGACAATTTTGGTTACGTCTTTTCGATTTACAAGTTCTTTAATAATATTAAATTGTTTTAGAACGCCACTATCTACTTGTTTATGACTATCATACTTTAAACGAAATTTAAATTTTTCAGGAAAACAAGGTAAATTATCTATTTTCCATTTTGAATCCCCGCCTGTATATTCTTCGATATCACACAAACTAAAAAGATGACCAAAGGCCCATGTAACAATATATCCAAGGCCCTCATAATAACCATTTTTTTTAGTTAAATTACCAATACCAGAAACAATGTTTCTAGCTAAACTTGGTTTTTCAGCAATTATTACAATCAATACAATCACATCCTAAATGATAACACTTTTTATATTCATATAAAATTATCTTTGTCAATCAAAAACCAAGCATGAACTTGGCTTTATTTATGATAAGTTTCATTATTTAAAATTTTAAACGACCTATATATTTGTTCAAGTAATATAACCCTAAATAATTGATGTGGAAAAGTTAATTTAGAAAAAGATATTCTTTCATTTGCCATTTTCTTGATATCATCATGAAGTCCATATGAACCACCGATAACAAAAGTAATATTAGGATTGATATTAAGTATTTTATCTATTTTTTGGGATAATTCCATAGAAGATAATTGCGAACTATCGATATCTAAACAAATTATATAGTCTCCCTTATGAAGAAATTTTAACATAGCATCTTTTTCTTTCGTTAAAGTTATTTGTATGTTTTCATCATTAATATCATTTATTTCGATAATTTCTAATTTGAC
>CANQDH010000008.1 GCA_947591565.1 uncultured Bacilli bacterium
AAGGTAAAGGCTTTATTTCTAAAATGCCCCCCCCCCTTTACTGTTTGTAAACATAAATTACATCTCCTTTACTTTCTATTCTATAAATTATTCTAACACAATTCTTTTTTTATGACAACAAAATTTCATTATAAAAAAATTCTTTTTCTATTATTAACTTACCATCTAATTTTTTAACTATTTTCCAAACAAATATCTAATAAAGAAAAAAATAAGCCGTTTAGCTTATTTATATTCACACTTACCTTCTCCTGGTTTGGCACCTTCAACATAAACTTTATCAGTTAAATTACAAGATGACTTAGTCATCATATCTTGTAAATACCCCCCAAGTAATTTAACAATACTTACAACTATAACACTAATAACTGCGATTATTAACAAATATTCAACAAGAGCTTGTCCTTTCGTATTAAGATTTTTCATGTTTAATCCTCCTACCATCATCTAACAATAGTGTAGACTTTTTTTTAAGATTTGTCAAACTTTTTTTAATATGTTATATTATTTATGGTGGTTTTATGGATAGAATATTATATTTAGATAGTAAAAATGTTAAAATTTGTCAAAAGTTTAAAGATCGCCTTAAAGGAATGATGTTTGAAAAAAAAGGACAAATGATTTATTATTTTCCTAAATGTAATAGTATCCATACTTTTTTTATGTTTAAAAATATCGATTGCCTATTAGTAGATAAAAATAACAATATAATTAAAACTTATATTAATTTAAAACCTTACCGAATCATTTTACCTAAAAAAAAGGTTCAAAATATATATGAGTTAGATCATCATTTAATTGAAAATATTGAAGAATATAATAAAGTAATATTGAAATAAAACTTTTAATTATGGGCAGCTCCATCAACAGATAAAATAACACCTGTAATATAACTTGCCATAGGGCTTGCTAAGAAAAGGAAAGCATTAGCTACGTCTTCTGGTTTACCAATTCTTCCAAGAGGAATATTTGAAAGAAGTTTGTTGATAGTATCTTGGGGTAAATTTTTAACCATATCTGTATCAATAATACCAGGTGCAACAGCATTTACTCTGATTTTGAATGGAGCTAATTCTAAAGCAAGTGATTTGGTTATTCCATTAACGGCAAATTTACTAGCCGGATACATAACTCCAGAACGCTGACCATATATACTTACCATAGAACTTGTATTTAATATAACGCCTTTTGTTTCTTTTAAATAAGGTGTTACAACTTTAGAACATACAAAAACACCTTTAATGTTTAAATTAGATAGTTTGTCATACTCTTCTTCCGTAAATTTATCTAAACTGGTTGAAGATGAAAGACCGGCATTATTAACTAAAATATCGATTTTACCAAAATAATCTTTAATTTTTTTAAATGTTTCTTGCACATCCTTTTCGTCACTTAAAACAGGATGAAAACCTATAACATCGTAGGTTTTATTTTCTTTTTTTAATTGTTCTATAGCATCATGAACACTTTTTTCTTTAGAACCAAGAAGAGCAACCCTGCAACCATTTTTTAGGAATGTTCTTACAATTTCATAACCAATTCCTCTAGTACCTCCTGTTACAATAGCAACCATGTCGTTTAGCATTATATCACTTCTCCCTTTTTTTAATAACTTTAATTTTATTTTTACTTGCTAAATCAAATATTTCATCTTTTGTTACCTTTATCATATCATCCTTACTTAATAAATAAAATTGATGATTATATAAAATTAATAAACAGGCATCAAAATTAAGATGGTCAAGTTTTTTAGCTAAAAAACGTATTTCGATAGATGTTTTAAATTGCCTTTTTAATAAAAATTTCATATATGTCATTAATTCAATACTTACCATATGACTTCTTTCACAAATATCTTTTAAAATATAAGGATCAAACGATTGTAATTTACTTTCTTCAAATAAATCTTCAATAGTTTTTTGATGATATCCTATATTTTCATTTGATTGTAAAGTCATTTTATGCATATCTTTATCTTTATCATAAAATGTAAATCCTGATGTCCCTAGTCCCATTTGAACGCGGGCTATATCATAAATAGCAACTTGGTTATCCCAAATTTTTTTCGTTGCATCAACCATAAATAAATCATCACTGGCCTTTACTAAATTATATTTATGAAAATCACCTACTACCCTTGTTTCTATACCTATTTTATTTAAAAGGGTTGCATATATTTGACAAAAATTGTTACAAACAACTCTATTATCTTTTAAATTTACCTGCGATATATCTTTATTCCATATTTGCTTATTTATATCGTTATCAAGCGTACAACCATAGGCAAAAAAATTAATATCAAATTGTACTAACTGGCAAAGATTAATATAAATATGCCTTGCAACATCTTGAGGATGGGCATTTAAATTAACATTTCCCATGATTTTTTGTTCAAAATCATAATCAAGTAACCCAGCCGGCTTTATTTTATATAGCATATAACTATTTTGAAGTCGCGAAGCATACTTATTTATAATCGTTTTTAAATCAGTCATCATATATTTAGGTATGTCAATATTACTTTCATGAAAATATTTAAACCATTTATCCATAGTAGATAAATAACTATCAAGGTTTAAATTGAAAAAGAAATCTTTATTATTTTCATAATCTAAAAATTTATCTAAATAAACTTTATCTATTAAAATCTTTAAAACTATTTTATCATAAATACTCATTTTCTATCACCTGTTGTTTTTTCATTTTTAAATTACTACAATAATATATTATCATACATTATTTTAATTTAAAAGTCTTTTATCTTTTTTAGCCTTTTTATACATGAAAAAAGATAAAATGTTACTTTTATCTTATAATTCAAACTGAGCATTATATAAGTCGGCATAAAAGCCTTTCTTTTTCATAAGTTCATCATGATTTCCTTGCTCAATTATATTTCCGTCTTTCATAACAAGAATTAAATCCGCATTTTTAATCGTCGATAACCTATGGGCAATAATAAAGGATGTCTTACCTTCAGTTAATTTATCCATAGCCTTTTGAACTAGTTCTTCTGTTCTTGTATCGACATTACTTGTTGCTTCATCAAGAATTAAGAAAGGAGAATCTTCAATCATACCACGAGCAATCGTAAGAAGTTGTCTTTGTCCTGCTGAAACACTATCATTTTCAGAAATAACAGAATTAAATCCTTGTGGTAATGTTTTTATAAAATGCGATAATCCTACAATATCACATACCTTTTTAACATTTTCATTAGTTACATCGCCGCGGTTATAAATAATATTTTCTTTAATTGTTCCATTAAATAGCCAAGTATCTTGTAACACCATTGTAAATAAATTATGAACATTTTCTCTTGTTAAATCTTTAATAGATATACCATCAATCGTAATATCGCCTGATGTGATATCATAAAATTTCATAAGTAAATTAACCATCGTTGTTTTACCAGCCCCAGTTGGACCTACAATCGCAATTTTTTGACCAGCTTTTGCTTTAGCACTAAAATTCTTAATAGTTGGTTTATCATTTCCATCATATTTGAAGGTAACATTTTTAAATTCAATATTTCCTTGAACTTGGTCCTTATTAAGAACTTTTTTATTTGTTTCTTTAGGCATTTCTTCTTCATCAACAAATTCGAAAACTCTTTCACTTGCGGCTGCAACAGATTGAAGTTGGGTCATACTTTGGGCAATTTGTGAAAGTGGTGATGTAAATAAACGAACATACATGATAAAGGCTACTATAACACCAAAACTAATACTACCATTTAAAGTAAGTAAAGCTCCGACAATACATACAGCGACATAACCAAAATTACCAATAAAATTCATCATAGGCATCATTAAACCTGATAAAAATTGACTTTTGCGGTTGGCTTCATAAACAGCCCTATTATATTCATCAAATTTCGTATCGGCTTCTTTTTTACCATTATAGGCTTTAACAACATTAAGTCCAGAATAAACCTCTTCGATATGACCATTTAAATTACCTAATTGTTGTTGTCTTTGTATAAAGTATTTTTGTGATTTACCTAGAATACCACCCATAAACATAAAACCAAACAAACTTGCAAATATAGCGGTTAAAGCCATAACCCAATTAGTATAAAACATCATGATAATAGAGCCTACAAATAATGTTAAAGCACTAACAAGAGTTGCAATAGAATTACTCATTGACTGCGCAACCATATCAACATCGTTGGTAACACGGGATAAAATGTCCCCGGTTGCATGATTATCAAAATATTTAAGTGGTAATTTATTTATTTTATCAGATATTCTTTTTCGTAATTTTTTCGCAAATTTATTCGAAACATCTGTCATAGCAATGGATTCAATATAAGTAAATAAAGCACTTACGATATAAAAGGATGCAAGTAATAAAGTAATCTCTTTAATTTTACCCATATTCATCTTAGGTTTAATAACTTTTTGAATACTTTCAGGCATTTCATCTATTTTATTATAAAAATCACTACTATTTTCCTTATCTATAGAGCCTAAAATAGTTAAAAAGGCTTGCTCATCACTAATACTTATAGTAACACCATCTATAGTTATATCATCCATATTCCCAGATGCTAAATTAGAGGGAATAACAGTTGATAATTCTTGAAAATTCTTTTCATTTATAACAAGACCATCAGAAATAGTGTTGGTTAAACGTGATAACTGATTAGGAGATAAAATAGAAAGAATAGATCCTAAAGAGGCTAAAATTAAAGATAGAATAATAAGAACATGAAAACTTCGTAATTCTTTAAGTAAGCGCTTGATAGAACCTTTAAAATCTTTCGCTTTTTGGTTAAAGCGCATATTTCTTCTTGGACCATTATGCATTTTCTAACTCCTCCTTTGAAAGTTGTGATAAAGCAATTTGTTTATATATATCACAAGTTTTAAGTAATTCTTTATGGGTACCTATACCAACACATTTACCACTATCTAAGACAAGTATTTTATCAGCATTCATGATTGTTCCTATTCTTTGAGCAACAATTAAACATGTAGCGTTTTTCGTATATTTTTTAAGTTCTTTTCGAAGCGTGGCATCAGTTTTATAATCGAGGGCTGAAAAAGAATCATCAAAAATATATATCTCCGGATTTCTTGCAATAGCACGTGCAATCGCTAGTCTTTGCTTTTGACCTCCTGATATATTTGTACCACCACTTGCTATGTGGCTATCATATTTATCGTCCATTTTTAAAACAAATTCTTCACCTTGAGCAACTTTAATGGCTTCTTTGACTTTTTCAAAAGGAGCCTTTCCTTTTCCATTATCACCATAAGAGATATTATATTTAACACTTCCATCAAACATAACAGCTTTTTGTGGTATATACGCTAATTTGGTATGTAAATAGTCTTGTTCATAGTCTTTAACATTAACACCATCTATTAAAACTTCACCATCTGTTGCATCATAAAATCTTGGTATTAAATTAATTAAACTTGATTTACCACTACCTGTTGAACCTATAAAAGCAACCGTTTCTCCTTTATTTGCTTTAAAAGATATATTTTCAAGTAAATATTCTTCCGCATCAGGATATTTAAAAGATACATTTTTAAATTCGACAGTTCCTAAAGGTGCAACTCCCTCTTTGATTTGTCCATCTTTAATACTTTCGCTTGTATCTAATACTTCATTAATACGTTTAGCGGAAACACTAGCCCTAGGTAAAATCATAAAAATCATCGCAAGCATTAAAAAGGACATAATAACTTGCATCGCATAGGAAGAAAAAACAACCATATCACCAAAAAGAACAATTTTATTAGCCATAGATGCATCTTTAATAAGGTAAGCACCTATAAAATAAATAGCGAGCGTTAAGAAATACATAACTAAATACATAATAGGCGACATAATCGCAAAGGTTTTTTGATTAAATAACTGTTGTTTCGTAAGTTTGGTATTGACATCATTAAATTTGTCTTCTTGATATTTTTCAGCATTAAATGCACGAACAACCCTAATACCATTTAAATTTTCCCTAATAACATTATTAATTTTATCAATTAAATTTTGAACAATTTTAAATTTAGGCATAACAATAACAATTAAACAAGCGATAACAGAAAGCAAAATAACAACCGCTAAAGCCGTAAGAGCGCTCCACTGCCAGCTTTTATTTAAAATTTTCGTAATAGCCCATGTTGCCGTAATAGGCGCTTTAATAAGCATTTGAAAACCCATTGCAATAAGCATTTCTACTTGAGTAATATCATTAGTCGTTCTCGTAATTAAACTACTAGCTTCAAAATGCTTTACCTCACCTATTCCCAAATTTTCAACTTTCGTAAATAATTTTTTTCTAACTCTAAGCGAAAAAGTCGCTGCAATATTGGCAACTAAATAACCAACAATAATCGCCGATACCAAACTACCAAAAGCACATAAAAGCATATACGTGCCATTGATAATAATATCACTCATTTTGCTTCCTTCTGTTTGAACTAAAATAGTTATTTCTGACATATAATCAGGCATTTTAAGTTCAAGCCAAACTTGAAGGAAAATTAAAAATAATGATACAATCATCATTAATACTTCTTTCTTTGTTAAATTTTTAACTAATTTAAGCATTGACATCCTCCTCATTTTTTCTACCTTTTTATCGTATTCTTTTTTTTTATGAATGTCAATAAAGGATAGAAAAAAACACAATTTTACATATTATTATTTACATTATTTAATGAAAATGGTACAATAACAACTAAATTATGAGGTGATTAATTTGAATAATGATGCTTCCACTTATGTTACAAACATGATGAATAATGAAAATTTTGTTGACATAAGTATTTTATTACCTTTATTAGACCAAAGTTCATATACAGATGAAGAAAAAATTAGACTTTTAAATAAAGTACATACATATAATTTATCTATTATTAAATATTTTATCGAAGAAAATGAAAATTTAAAGAATAACTGTATACAAAATAATACATATACTAGTCCAACTAAAATACATGAACTAGCAAGTATCGATGCACCACAAATGAAACCTAATATCAACGTATCAACTTTTTATCATGATATTAAAAATATGGATAGTTATGAACAAATCGATAATTATCTCCATACAAGAATAAATCAAAGTCTTTATGCCGAAACAATTAATTATTTAATTGCCGAATTATTAGAAGAAAAAATAACTATTAAAAAATTACAAAATGAAGAATATCATCAAACAGGTAAATATTCTCATACTTTTGATGCTGAACAAAACAAAATTGCCTTTTTATTGGATACACTATTTAAACTTAAAAGTGAAAAACCTACTGAAGAAAATAAACAAAACCATCTTATATATTTAATGAATGAACAAAATAATATCGTTGTTTCAAGTGATTTAAAAGCCGTACCCATCGAATATTATGATTCTTTTTATCGATTACTATCTTCTATTCAAGATGGAACCTTTAAAAATTTTAAAAGAATTGGTACCAGAAGTGACACCTTTAAAAATGTTATGATGGAAGTTAAAGAACATCAAACAAGAATTGTTTTTGGCCAAATTGATGCAAATACATACATTATTTTAACATTATTTGTAAAAAAGGTAGATACATCTAGTGATTATAAAGCCAATTTAAGAAAAATTGATAACTTATACTATAAAATGAAAAGTCAAATTATGGATGTTTTATCAACTAATTATGATAGTTGCATACAAACAAATAAAGAAATTACCGAAAATTTATTTCAGAAATTGTTAACCAAAAATAAAGGTGGTGATATTTATGGAAACCTTAGACCAAAAAATATCTAAACGTATGGAAGAATTAGAAAACACTAAATTTCCATATCAACAAGAATTAACTTTTTTCAAAATAGTTGTTGAAAACATAGATAATAATGTAGAAGTAATTAGTCATAACTCTAAAATAGAAATTAAAACAAATCATATTAATCCAATAGCAATGGTTATTGCTTGTTATTTAATTGAAAATAAAGATGCGAATTTCAAAGTAATAGCAAATGAAATAAAAAATCAAAAAAAGTTAATACTAGATTATATAAGCGAATTAGATACACATTTTATTCTTAAAGACTTTACCTTTGATTTAGAATTTTTTAAAGGCACTATTTTGAGTGAAGAAAGATATCAAAAAGCATTACAAAGAGCTTTTGAATTAATTTTTTATTCTGCTATAAATGTCGACTTAAAATTTCATTTTGGTAAAAATATAAATATTATAAATAACTTGTTTCAAAATGATTTCGATAGTTATTTCATGATAAATGAAACAAAAACTCTTATTACCAAAAAATATAAAAATTTAAATAAAGAATATGGACAATTTGAAAAAAGGAAAACTGATGAAATTAATTCTTTAAAAGTCATTTTATATAATTTTAAAAGAGAACAAGAAAAAAAGATACCAGCATCCATTGATAAACAAATGATGGATAATATCGAAGATTTAGATATTAAACAGGAAATCTATAAAATGATTGTATCTTACAATAATAATTACTTTATAGAAGTTTTTAAAGAAAATCAAAAACTTAAAATAAATAGTGATGTTTATATCAAATATATGTTTAAAATGATGGGACAAAATATTGATGATATTCCAGATGAATGTATGGATTTAATAAGGCAGTTTGGATCTATTGACAAAATTTCAAAAATTTTAGAGGTTCTCCGTGATAGTGATTATAAAATTATTGATTTTTATAGTAAAAGTGGTATTATGGCTTTCATCAATACTAGTAACACTAATATTTCTTTCGTTAGCAATCTACTAAAACATGGTACAATTAGTAGTGATTTTGTTATCAGTAATCCCTTAATACTTTATCATAAAAACACTATTACGAACGAAGATGGTTTATTTTCAAAATTATCTAAGAATTATGAGCAATTTATAAAAAATGGGTTTAACATATGCTCACCACTTAATGAAGCCCTTTTAATGGATAATATCGATGATTTTATGACTAATTTTAGTCAATATGGATTAAATAAAACTCATCCATTACCAAAAGAGATAAAAAATAAGCATTTTTTTACATATATTGATTTATTTATTGAATTAGGTTTAAATGAATACATTAAAGACAATTTTTTCATTTTAAATGATCATTCTGAAGATATTATCAAACGAATCATTATTGCTAAACAAATGCAACTACAAATATTCGGTGATAACAACAACTTATTACCAAGTATACTAACAGGAAATGGTTTCTATGTAAATAATGATAGTTTAGATAACTTTATTATAAGTGAATGCTCACATATGTTAGATACCCAAGTTGCATCACAAGCAAAGCAGATAACATGGAGTACATATGATAGCGATAACAATATAAAATTACTAGATGCTTTCAAACAAAGTAATAACACATACGTTATTGATAATATCATTATTTCTAGAAATAAGGTTTTAAGATACTATAATTATTTAAAACAAAGTACCTCTTTAGATGAAAAAGAATTATTAAAATTTTCATGTTTATATAACTCTATTTTAGATATTGAAGATATTCATAACATATCAAAGACCATTGATGAAGTTTTTGAAATGAAAAAAGCCAAAGTTAAAAACTACACCTTCAATTAATGACGATATTCTTTTCACAAAAAAAGAAAGTTAGATTTTTCATAATCAAAGAAACTTTCTTTTTTTTATATATAAAAGATATTTAAAAAATTTTGTAAATTAAACTCTGTTAATAATAAAATAATAGTTGCGACACTAAGAAAAGGTCCAAAAGGTAAAACATGATCTTTTTTAGTTATTAAAATAATTAAGGCTACTGGTAGAGCAATAAAAGCCGATAAAAAAAGCACCATAATACTTTCTTTAAAGCCAAGAACCATACCTATAATAAACATTAATTTAATGTCTCCTCCACCCATAGATTCTTTTTTAAAGACAAAATCACCAAATAACTTAACTAACAACATAATAACAAACGCTATAAGACCATTTAGATATGAAGAAAGAAGGCCTTTAAATCCATTTAATAAATTAAATTGTTCATTATAACCATTTAAAAGAAATATTTCTATGGAAAGGATAATAATTCCAAAAAGAATAATTTCATCTGGTATTGTTAAAGTTTGATAATCACTAATAATAATTATTAACAGTAAAGAAATAACTGTCAATACTAGAAGTAGTTTTAATGAAAAGCCAAAAAGAAGATAAGAAGTCATAAACAATATACCTGTTGCCAATTCGAAAATAGGATAAAAGCAAGATATTTTTTGTTTACATTTTGAACATTTACGTCCAAGAAACAGCCATGAAAAGATAGGTATCAATTCATATGCTTTTAAAGTATGACCACAATTAGGGCAGTGAGATGGAGGCGTAATTATAGACTGATTGAGAGGTAATCTATACCCAACAACATTATAAAATGAGCCTAAAACAGTACCAAATATAAAGAACACAGTCGCATAATATACTTCCATCTTACCTACTCCTTCTAAATAATCTGATTATACATATTAAACATAGGTATTACAATTGATAAGACAATAAAACCTACTACTACCGTTAAGAAAACAATTAAAATTGGTTCTATAAATGACTTAATTCTGGTTACAGAGTTCGTATACAAATCTTGATAATAAAGTGATACCTTTTTCATCATTTCTGCAAGTTGTCCTGTTCTTTCACCAGTAACTAGCATTTCATAAGCTGGAACAGGGAAAGCCCATTGATCTTTATAGGCAGCTGATATTTTTTCACCACGTTCAAGATTAGCAGCCGTATCTCTAACTAACATTTTATATATTTCATTATTTGTAATTTTACTAAGTATTTCAAGCGTATCCGTTATGAAAACACTATGAGATAATAATGAACTAAATGTTTTGGTGAACATTTGAACTTCATTATAAATAATAATATTTTTTAAAACAGGTAAATGCATAGCAACCCATTGAACAGCCCATCTGAAACTTTTAACATTTCTATATAAAATCATAACAATAATGAGTAACAAAATAAGGCCAATCAATATAAAGATAATATTTTTTTGTAAGAAATAACTTGTATTCATAACAAATAAAGTAAAACCAGGTATTTGTGATTCATCCATAGATTTATAAATGTCAACAAATTTTGGAACAACATAAAGCATTATAAATACCATAACACCAAGAGCAAATGTGAAAACAATGGTTGGATATGTAAGGGCTGTAATCATCTGTTTTCTCGATTTATCTGCCTGTGTATAATACTCAGCCATATCATCTAGGGCTTCAGGTAATTCTCCTGTCATTTCTGATGCTTTAATCATATTAATAAGTAACTGCGGAAAAGCTTTACCTTGTTTGTTCATAGCTGAACTAAAGTTTTCACCCATAGTTAAATCATATATCATGGCTCTAAATAGTTTTTGATAACTTTTTCTTTTGAATTGTCTTGATAAGATTCTAAGTGATTCAACAAGTGGCAATCCGGCCTTAATATATGTAGAAAGTTGGGTTAAAAAGAAGATTAAATCTTTAGTTCTAAATTTCGTATTAACCATAACAGTTCCTCTATGAAGTAAATTAATTAATTTACTAGTTCGGATACTGTAAACCTCAAATCCTTCACTAAGTAAAAAGGAATGAACTTCAACTCTTGAAAAAGCTGGAAAATAATCTTTAACTACTTTACCATCTGCATTTTTACCAACATATTCATAAACATTTTTTTGTGGACTTTTAACAGCATCTTCGCCATCAAAATCAAGAAGTAAAATTTGTCTATCTTTATCTTTAATATTTTTAGCATTTCGGTAAAGTAAAGTATTTTGAAAATATTTTTTAATTTTCGAAGGTAAATTATTGATACTTTTTATAATGTCTTTAAAGCTTTTTTTAGGTAATTTTTTACCACTATATTTGTCATTAATATATGCTTCATTTTTTTTCTTTTTCTTAAATTTTGCATCACGTTTTTCTTTTCTTTTTTCAAGTTTTAGTTGTTTTGCATCTAAATCCTTTTGCTTTTTTAATTCAAGTTTTTCTTTTTTTAGTCTTTGTTGCTCTTGTTTTTTCTCTAGTTTTAATTGTTTTGCTTCTAAAGCCTTTTGCTTTTTTAATTCAAGTTTTTCTTTTTTTAGTCTTTGTTGTTCTTGTTTTTTCTCTAATTTTAGTTGTTTTGCTTCTAAAACCTTTTGTCTCTTTAAATCACGTTTTTCTTTTTTTAGTCTTTGTTGTTCTTGTTTTTTCTCTAGTTTTAATTGTTTTGCTTCTAAAACTTTTTGTCTCTTTAAATCACGTTTTTCTTTTTTTAGTATTCGTTGTTCTTGTCTTTTCTCTAGTTTTAATTGTTTAACTTCTAAAGCCTTTTGTTTCTTTTCTTCTTTTAATTTTTGTTTTTTACTTTTTGGTTTTAAAATGACCTGATTTTCGAAATTATTGTTTAAAATATTATCGCCATCAATATATTTTTTAGAGTTCATTTTTTTACTAAGACTTACACCTAATTTTTGAAATTCTAAAACGATTCTTTGTAATCCAAGGAACAAATATTTAAATAAATTAAATGGTAATGATAGTATACAATACAATATAGTGATTAAACCAACTAAAGTATATTTACATAAATTAGATAAACACCAAAACAAACAATATATGATTGTTTTAATACCTAAAAAAATATATTTAAAAAAATATATAGGAACATTTAAAATTTGTAAAAATATACTTTTTTGTGAAGTTTTTGTCCTCATATCAACATAACCCCTTTAGCTTTTTTCTATTCTATATATAATTATACCATAACTTCGAAATTTGTAAAACATTTTTTTAATGTTCATATAATATTTTAGAAAGGAGTATAACTATGAACTATTATAATCCTTATTTTGGAATATATCCAACCGCTATTCCAGCAAGAACTGGTTTTCTTAGAAGTCTTTTTAGTGGTGGTAGATTTAGTTTAAGTTCACTTATGAGTGGAACTCAAAGAACACTTAATCTCATCAACCAAGCAATACCAGTTATTAAACAAGTTTCTCCTGTTATGAAAAATGCTAAAACTATGTTTAAAGTTATGAATGAATTTAAAAAAACAGATACTCCATCAAAAGAAAAAAAGACTAATAAAGAATTTAGTAGCAATAAATCAAGCATAAGTGAAACTATAGAAACCAAACAAGAAACTACTTATGAAGAAAATAATGGGCCAACCTTTTTTATGTAATGTAGCCCATTATTTTTTTTAATTTTATATAAGTTTTTAATCGTAAAGATAAATATTTTTTAGGAATATTTTTTAACTTAAATATTTCTTTATCTTGCAAATATTTTAAATAATCTTGATAAATTATTTTATTTTGAAGAATGATTGGTCCAATATAAAGTTCCATTTTATTATATTTTTGTTTACCTGGTATAAAGGAAATAATGACATAATAAATATTTTTTTCTTTTATAACCTTTTCATTTTCAATCATAAAACCAGATTTTACCATAAACTCTCTTAAAAGATATAAATCATTATTAGACTGCAAAATAATTTTATTTGCACGCTTTGCCTTAGGATTACTTAAAATATGTTTTATTGTATGCATACCCATGCCTGATATGATAATAGTTGTATCTTCCCTCACATCTATCTTTTCAAGTCCATCACTAACAACTGTTTTAATCATCTTTTGATAACCATATTTTTGAACATTTTTGATAGCCTTATTTAAAGCGTTTTCATTAATATCACTAGCTATACAAAAAAGATTTTTTTCTTTTACTAAATAAATATCAAGTAAGCCATGATCACATCCAATATCAATGACATTTGGCGTATCTACCATGCTAGCAATTGTTTTAAGCCTGCAAGAAAGCATTAATCACCTAAATAATCTTTTAATTTTCTAGAACGAGATGGATGTCTTAGTTTTCTTAAAGCTTTAGCCTCAATTTGACGAATTCTTTCCCTTGTAACCCCAAATTTATTACCCACTTCTTCTAGTGTTCTAGCCTTTCCATCTTCAAGGCCAAAACGAAGACGAATAACTTTTTCTTCACGTTCTGTTAAGGTTAGTAAAACATTACTTATTTCCATTTTAAGCATTTCATTTGTAGCATAATCTTCTGGACTCATGTTTCTTTCATCTGGAACAAAATCACCTAAATGTGAATCTTCTTCTTCACCGATTGGTGTTTCAAGACTGACAGGTTCTTGTGAAATTTTATAAACTTCTCTTATTTTTTCAACAGGCATACCTATTTTTTTGGCAAGTTCTTCTTCCGTAGGTTCCCTATTTAACTCAAGCGTTAATTGACGTTGTACACGGGCTAATTTATTAATTGTTTCAACCATATGAACAGGAACTCTTATAGTTCTTGCTTGATCGGCAATAGCTCTTGTGATAGCTTGTCTAATCCACCAAGTAGCGTATGTTGAAAATTTATAACCTTTTGAAACATCAAATTTTTCAACAGCCTTCATTAAACCAATATTACCTTCTTGAATTAAATCAAGAAAAAGCATACCTCTTCCAACATATCTTTTAGCAATACTAACAACTAAACGTAAATTAGCTTCCGCTAAAGTATTTTTAGCCTCCGTATCACCTGCTGCTATACGATCTGCAAGTTCTAATTCTTCTTCTAAAGAAAGCAATTTAATCTGTCCAATTTCTTTTAAATACATACGAACTGGATCATTAATGGTTAAATCTTTCGTCAAAATATTATCATCGAGAAGGATTTTTTCACTAGAAGATGCATCATCACCGGTTTCCTCTTCTTCAGATAAAACAACAATATTATTCTCACTAAATAAATTATATAATTCATCGAGTGAATCAGCGTCTAAATCTAGGCCTTTTAAATGTTCAGCAAGTGTTTCATAAGTAACAAAACCTTTTTCTTTACCTAATTTTAATAAATCTTTTTTTCTTTCTTCAAACGATTTTATTTCATTTATCATCTTTACAATCCCCTCTCATTTTTAATTCGACAATTTTTTGAGCCATTTGGACTTTTTTCATTGGATCAGATTCCTTTTTCATTTGTTCTAATATTTCTTTCTTTTGAACTTTTATGTTATATTCGTTTATAACCCTTATATAGTCATCAATTTCATCTAAAGAATAATCATCTTTAAATGGGCTTGTCGCTATTTCACCAACCAAACTTACAAGTTCTTTATTGTACTGTGAAAGTTCAGTAATTAAATCTGCAGTATTTATTATACCATTAATTTTGTAATATGAAACAATTTCTCGTGCTAAAAGGCGATATTTTTCATCTGGCATATATGGCATTTTGTTATTATATATCTTTAAAACCTCTTTACTTTTTAACATATAATAAATAAGTGCTCTTTGGGCCATATCATATTTACTATATTTTACTTCTTTTTTTGGTGGTTCTTTTGATACTTTGACATTATTTTTAGAGTCGATATCTTTTAATTGTTTTTCTAGAAAAGTTTTATCTAATTTACTATCAATACTTAATTTTTGAAGTGTAATTTCGCGTATGATAGGATCTTTAATTCTAGATAGTTCGTTTAACATTGTTTGAACATATTCAGCCTTTTGGGTACTATTTTCCAAATTAACATTTTCTCTATAATGGGATAATTTAAAATCCATAATACTCATAGGATTGTCTAATTTAGCCTTTATGCGTTCACTACCATATTTTAAGATATATTCATCAGGATCAAGATTTTCTTCTAAACGAACAACTAAAGCATCAATACCAATTTTGGAAAGTTCATCACTACAAGCAAAGGTTGCTTTTTCACCAGCTTTATCACCATCAAACATCAGAATAACATTAGGAGCAAGTCTTTTTAAAAGCATAGCTTGTTCTCTTGTAACAGCAGTTCCCATGGAAGCAACAACATTTTTGATACCGGCTGCATAACATCTAATAACATCCATAAAGCCTTCGACAATAATAATCGTTTTACTTTTTTTGGCTTCTTCCTTAGCCCTATGGTAATTATAGAGTAATTCACCTTTTTTAAAAATAGGTGTTTCTGATGTATTAATATATTTTGATGCTGAATCTCCATTATATATACGACCGCTAAAACCTACAACTTTCCCAAATGTATCCCAAAGCGGGAACATAATTCGCTTATAGTACATATCATAATATCCGTTATCACCTAAAAAAGATAAGCCACCTTTAACAAGCATGTCGATATTATACCCTTTTTTTATTAGAAGATCAGATAGTATTTGACGGTTAGAAAGTGATAGTCCAATACCAAACTCTTTAATAATATCCTCATCAATGTTTCGCTTTTTTAAATATTCTTTAGCTTCTATTCCCTCTTTCGTATTAATGTTATTACGATAAAATTTAAAAGCAATATCATAGGCTTCATACATTTTACTAAAGGGATTTACTTGTTCTTTAACATAACCTATATTTAAGGTTATACCAGCCTTATCAGCAACGATTTTTAAAGCCTCTTTAAAAGATATACTTTCCTTTTCCATTAAAAAGGTAAAAACATTTCCGGTTGCAGGACAGCTAAAACATTTATATATTTGTTTTTCTCGTGAAACACTAAAACTTGGGTGATTGACATCGTTATGGAAAGGACAAAAACCTTTATAATTTTTTCCTTCTTTTACAAGTGGTACATATTCACCAATAATATCAACGATATCAACGCTATTACGAATATTATCAATATCACTTTTCATAAGTTTGTCCATAAAATCGACTCCCACACTTATACATTATACACCAAATATG